>JACPTH010000067.1:7400-12902 GCA_016192885.1 bacterium
CGGAATTGGTTATACTTTTAAACGAATATTTGGGGACGATGACGGACATTCTCTTCAAATACGGGGGTACGCTGGATAAATTCATCGGAGATGCCGTAATGGCTTTTTGGAATTTTCCCAAGGAACAAAATGACCATGCGGTTCGAGCCTGCTTGTGCGCAATAGAAATGCAAGCTACAATTAGGGAGTTGCAAAGAGGTTGGGCGAAGCGCGGCCTTCCAAAAGTGGCGGCCCGAGCCGGAATTAATTCCGCGGGCGTTGTAGTCGGATACATGGGTTCAATTAAAGCCCAAATGAATTTTACTTGCATGGGTGACGGAGTTAATCTCGCTTCGAGATTGGAGGGCGCGAATAAAGAATACGGAACCTATTTAATGGTCAGCGATGCGACATACCAAAAAGCAAAAGACCGCGTTTCAGTTCGATTCTTAGATTTTTTGGCGGTAAAAGGGAAAAAGGAACCCGTCAAAGTTCATGAACTAGTTTGTGAGAAAGGAAAGGAAGAGCACGATTGGGATGAGCGAGTAAACATTTATAATGAGGGAATTGCTCTCCACCTCGAACGAAAATGGGATGAAGCCATTGCCTCATTTGAAGCCGTTATAGCTCGCTGGCCGGATGACGGGCCCAGTAAAACCTACATTACCCGGTGCCAGGAATACCAGGATAATCCTCCCCCCGAGGGTTGGGATGGCCGTTACATTTTGACCCACAAGTAGTAACCCATGGATGGAGGCTCGTAAAAATACATTTGAATTATTTTTTGAACGAATTAAAAGACAAGATTTGTTCCAATTGTTATAAAGGAAAAGGAAATTTTTCGAAACATGGCCAATGATTAAACGCTTCGATCCGTCGTTTTTGTTGAAAAATGCGCGGTTGATTGAGAATTCTCATGAATTGGGACGGTTTTTGAATGAGATTTCGGACCGGAAGTTGATTGGGGTAGATACCGAATCAGCGGGATTCTACAAATATCACCAAGGTTTAAATCTAATTCAAATCGCAGCCGAAAATTGCGCCGCTATTATTGATCCTCAAGCCGTAAAGGATTTTTCGAGTTTTCAAAATTTCGCGAAGGATCCCTCACGAGAGTGGATTTTCCACGGCGGAGATTTCGATATTCGAATGCTTACCCAGGAAATCAACGTTCAAATATCTAAGTTCTTTGATACCCGTATTGCGGCTGAACTTATAGGGTTTGACAGTTTGGGGTTAAGCTCAATTTCAGAGCATTTCCTCGGGATCCGCATGGATAAGAAACTCCAAAGATGCGATTGGTCCAGACGTCCGCTTACCACTGAAATGAAGCATTACGCGCTTTTAGATGCGATTTCCTTGTTATCCATCCGCGATATTCTTTACGACGAGCTTTTGAAAATGGGGCGGCTTGACTGGGCTCTAGAAGAGTTTTCTTTCGCGCTAAAAAATCTTAATGAACATCACGACCGCGAGGAAAATCTTTTTGCTTTTCAAATCAAAGGCGCAGGCTCTCTAAATAAGCGATCGTTGGCGATTTTAAAAGAAATCTGGGTAGTAAGAGAGGCAATTTCAAAAGAAAATGACCGAGCTCCATTCATGGTTCTCGGAAATTCGACGCTCATAGAGATTTCTCGCCAAATTCCTAAAACCCTTTCAAGACTTTCTAGTATCAAAGGAGTTGGGAAAAGTTTTCTTTCCGGATACGGTGATTTAATTCTTGATGCGGTAAAAAAGGGCTGTTCGGTCGATCTTTTCAAGTTCCAAACAAAGCCTAGAAAGAGGGAAAACCGCAGATCTCTTTCCGCTTTCGAAGGGGAACTCTTGAAACTTCTCCGCCAAACCAGAGATTCAATCGCGCAAAACCTGAACAAGCGCCGCGTTGGATTCTCTCGCAAGAGATCGCCCACAGACTAATGAAGAAATCCGCTCTCAAGGATCACTTCGAAGATGGCAAGCAAATCTTCTTTCAAGTTTTTTCTTGCCGTTCTTAATAAAAAAACCGCCCTTAAGTTATCAGAAACAAAGGCAAAGACAAAAATAGCGCATGCATTTAGAAAAAAGCGCGAAACTCCAATCTAATTTAAAATTTTGCGCGAAGCGCTCCAGCACTAATTCCTATCCACTAATTCCTAACCACTCTCCAATCATTCTGACTGCTGAATTCTGTATTTTGAATTCTACCCCTCTGAACCGTTTCAGAAATTTGAAATGTTGAAGGGTTCTCAAAGTTTGACATTTAGGGAAGTGGCGTGGTGGGTAGAGAGTTTCCTAGGTTTTTTGCTGAATGCTGACCGCTGAATGCTGAAGGCTTACTCTAAAAGATATGCTGATTAGCGTTTCAAGACGAACCGATATTCCCGCTTTTTTTTGTGAATGGTTTATCAATCGGCTTCGGGAAGGTTTTTGTTCGGTAAAAAACCCTTTTAATCCCAAACAAGTCACAAAAATCAATCTTTCACCGGAAAACGTCGAAGCTTTCGTTTTTTGGACCAGAAACCCTGATCCGTTGATTCCTTATCTTTCCGAAATATCCAAAATGGGATTTCGATTTGTTTTTCTCTTAACCATAACAAATTATCCAAGAGATTTGGAAATTGCTACTCCGCCTCTTGAAAAAGCGCTTGAATCCTTGAATCGGCTAGCCGAATCCATCGGATTCACTAAAATTGCTTGGAGATATGACCCTATCATTGTTTCAGATAAAACGAATTTCGACTGGCATTTAGAAAACTTTGAGAGAATAATGAGCAACTTGGCCCAAAAGGTCGATCACGCGATAATTAGCTTTGTAGATTTCTATCGAAAGACCGCCAGGAACCTAAAGTTGGTGGAATCCAATGGGTGGAACTTTGCCCGAAACCCTGAAAATAATGATGGATTCGCTCATTTTGTTCGTCGATTGAAAAAAATTGGCGATTTGGCGTCTGTCCCCATTTTCAGCTGTTGCGAATCGGGGAATTTAGCGGAAAGTGGAATTCCACCTGGGGGATGTTTAGATTCTCAATGGTTAAATAGAGTTCTCAAGTTGTCAATTTCAAGCGGGGTTGACCCTGGTCAACGAAAATTTTGTCGATGTTCTCCAAGCAAAGACATTGGAGTTTGTGATTCTTGTCGCCACGGGTGCCTTTATTGTTATGCGACAGGATCTTTCCAAAAGGCTTGTAGTAGGCCGTACGACCCCAAGTCCGAACTTTTGTAGAATTTGCAAACTACTGTTTGTACAAAACCTCTCCGGTTTGAAAATTGAAGGAACATCGCGACGCAATCAAATGAATTTTCAAGCCGACCAGCGCGGCGGATCTACGAAATCCCTTGCTGTCCGGAAATGTTTCCCAGCGGGAAAAATCTCGCCATCCGACATTTCGAGTGTCAAAAACGATTATTGAAGGTTGGTCAGTCATCGGATGAGGAGTAAAAATTCCGTTGTTCTCCCAGGCGGTTTTCATAATAATCCTGGTGAGAAAAACCCGAAGACATTATCACGGTTCCCCAAATTGCCTGTTCGCCAGGGCGTTCATCTAAAATCCCTAATTGGAGAGCCAATGAGTCCCTGTTATGGTTGAAAATTTCAAAATCTCCAAGGGTGGCGGATGAATCATTTGAACCGTCTATCAAAATTGGGCGGTAAGTTCCCCCTCCGGGAAATGCGGCTCCTTGTACGGCCGTGGGGGGAACGGTTACAACCCGGCGCTCGGAAACGTTATAAACGAAACCTTCGGTTAGAACGTCACAGGTTACTTCGGAAAAAATTGGGGGAAGGCGCGGATCAAGCCTAATAGTTGAAGAACTTGCGGCGGCTACAAATGTAACCGTCCCTTCTCCGAGCACTTTTGCGTTTAAATTCTCATCGATAACAAGAGCTGTTTTTTCGTCAATTCCTATTCCAAAAAAATCTTTGCTCGGGGAATTAAGCTTCCATTGCGCGATTTTAATTAAAATTATCGGCAAACCTCCCATACGCGTAAAATGGGTTTCAACCAAAACCCTTGGTATAAGCGGGAGAAAATCCGTTTGAAATGAAAAAGGAATTGCGGAAGGGCTCCTAATGGCTTCCGGGGGAGTTAAGTCTTTATCTTTTCGAAACGCTTTTACTTCGGCAAGAATTTGCGCTCCGGTCCCTGAACCCCCAATGATTTTCCCCGACGCAAAATGGTTTCGAATGGCGCTTTCGGTTCGAGTTCCACGCCAATTGTTGATTTGGGCTAGTATTTCCCTATCGACTATGAACAACCCATCAGCTTTTTCGATCGCTTTATAGGTTTCAGGATCGTCGGCAAAAGGACGGTCCGGGATTTTCAAAAGCTCCGCGGATTCGGCCCCAAGGTGGATGAAGTAAGAGGGGATGGAATCAAGCTCATCAGTGCAAGATAAAACCAGGATCTTTCCATGGTTTGCCTTTTCAACAATGAATTTAAATGTGCTTTCAGACCATGATTTTGGCATGAAATCCTCTTTCCCGCCTCCGATAAGCACCAATGGCGCCTGAACGGCTTTTGCGTGAAAAGGGAAAAGTAAGATCGAACAAAATATTGTTAAGAGGAGAATTAAGTTAACGCCATGAAAACCTGTTGGAGCTTCCTTCTCTTTCATGCTGGATCCTGAATTCTTGACTCTGAATTCTAACCTTCGGAACGATTATCAATTTTGATAATCCAAAACCGGATTTTTTCTCGATTTTAGTGCGGAGTTTTACTATTGAATTAAGGTTGTCAAAAGTGGTAAAAGCAAGAGAGATATCGCAAGTTTGCTTTTCAATGAATCAAAAATTACCTCCGCTAGGTTTTAGATCCGCTTACTCCTTTGGATATGGTGTCTCCCTCCCAGACCAAATGGCAATTGCGTTGCGGGAGGCGGGCCATAAAGTTTTGCCGATTACCGATATTATGGGTTTTTGGTGCCTTGTTTCCGCAATTAAATCGGCGAAATCCAATGGGCTAAATCTGCTTGGAGGGGTTGAAGTCCCTTTGGAAAACGGTCGTCTTTTGCTGTATCCGGATGATGAAATGGGCTATTCATCGTTGTGTCGCCTAATTAGCCAATTCCATGAAAATTTCCTAACCTTCCAAAATTCAGGGGTAAAAACAGGTGAGCCCTTTAATTGGCCCTGCCCGCCAATGCTTTTAAAAAGATTAGACGGCCGCGGAAGAGTAATTGCAATCGGAAATGGAGGTTTAAATACGCTTGCATGTTTTGCGGGCAAAGCCTGGAGTTTGCATTGGGGAATTCCTGAGAGTATTTCGAAATCTCAAGCCGACTCTCAATTTAAAATCGCTCAATCGCTCAAAGCTCAACCGGTCGCCTTAGTTGAATTACTCGCATCAAGAAAGAGGGATTCTATATTATTCAGGATAATAAAAGCGATTCACGGCAACTCCTTGGTTTCACGCGTCGCTCAGATTAACCTAAACCCTCCCAAAAAACCTGAAGAGTTGGCGGGTAAGTTTGGCTGGTTTCCCGAAGCGATAAATGGAGCCATTTTGTTCGCGGAAAAACCCACCTGGATACCCCCTCTTGGGCAGT
>JACPTH010000068.1 GCA_016192885.1 bacterium
CGTTGAAATGAAAGATTACGTAAGAAGCATTCTGGACAGCGTGGACTCGGGCCTTGCCACTCTCGATGTGCGAGGAAGGCTAGTTACCGCGAATGCCGCCTTCCCCCGTATACTGGATCTTCCGAAATCTCCTAGTACCTCCTCGATCCGCGAGGTACTAATTCCCATTCCGGACGATTCCTTCATCGAATCATTCGAGGGAATGGTATTAAAGTCCTCAGCCGATTTCCAAGCCGACCCGAATATTCTCGCGAAAAACCGTAAGGTGAGAACCCTTCATCGTTATGAGCTTCCGCTTCACTCACTTGGGAATGAGCACCGCATTCTTCAACTAAGAGTACATCCCTTGATTTCCGGAGATTCCCTGCTTGGAACAGTTTTGGTGATTGATGACCTAACCTCATTAAAACAGATTGAGCGGAGAATGTTCGAGACTGAAAAATGGGTCTCCCTTGGGCGTTTGGCGGCCTCGGTTGCTCATGAAATCAGAAATCCTTTGGTAGCTATCAGAAGTTTGGTTGAAATGATTGGCGAAGAAGTAACGGGAGAATTGGTTAACCACGTAAAAGTTGTGCTAGGGGAAGTTCACAGACTGAATAGCGTTGTGGAGCAATTATTGCAAGTTTCAAAACCCGAAAAAACAGAGTTTAGAGAAGCTTCAATCGAGGAAATTTTGGATGAGCTTCTTCTTTTAATTCGCCATGAAGCGGTTAGACAAAAAGTTACAATTAAAAAAGTCGGGCCCGGGCTTAAAATTATTGCCAAAATAGACCCGGAGAAGATTAAACAGGCTTTTTTAAACATAATTCTTAACGGAATTCAAGCCATGCCGAACGGGGGAACAATTACCATTCTTCTCAGGGAATCTCAGTTTCCCCTAGAAGGAAACGGCGGAATCGTTCAAAACTCGCGTAATGGTACCAAGAAATGGGTTGTCGTGGAATTTATTGACGAGGGCGATGGAATTGCTCCTGAAAACCTTTCTCGAATTTTTGACCCGTTTTTTACTACCAAGCCTCGCGGGACCGGCCTCGGATTGGCCATTTCAAAGAAAATTGTGGATATACACAACGGCCTAATCACTATAGATTCTCAAAAAGGCATTGGAACTTGCGTTCGAATTTCCCTGCCATGTGATTTACATTAAGTTACCATTTTTTCCGAAGTCAAAAGATTTCATCGTTTGTAAAAAAAAATGATTTTTGATAAGCTGAACACCATAATATATGAGCAACTTGAAGATTTTTTTGAAAAAGCAGGAGCGGGGTTGCAAACCCGCCTCTATCAATGCGGCCTTTCGGTCGATTTTTCAAAGCTTCAATTCGAAAAAGAAATTGTAGTTCCTAGAGGTAATTGTAAAATTATTTTGAAAAAAGCGTTGATAATCAGGGTAGGCTTTATGCCTGCGAAGCCAGGATTTCGCAAACTAAAGTTTGCGGCTACCAATGCCGGCTTTCGAATAATTTTGCAAGTTGCTCCCTAGTTTATGAAAAGCGTTTCGATAGAAAAAGTTGAATCTCCCCAAAACACCCCGTCCATCCTATTGGTGGATGACGAGGAGAGCGTTTTATACGCGTTAGAAGCCGTTTTGAAACGCGAGGGTTACCTTATCTCTCAAGCCCGTTCCACCGAGGAAGCTCTCAAAGCCCTCTCGAATGCTTCTTTCGACCTTATAATTTCGGATGTCAACATGCCGGGTTCCTCGGGTTTAGAGTTGCTCGATAAGGTAAAAGAAAAAGATCCGGATATTTTGGTGGTAATCATTACCGCTTTTGGTTCCGAACCCCTTGCGGTGAATGCCATGAAGCGGGGAGCCTACGATTACCTTTCCAAACCCTTCGCAAATGATGATCTAAAAATCACCGTTCGCCGCGCGCTGGAAAAACGTAGCCTTCGAAATGAAAACACTCTTTTAAGACTGCGTTTGAACGAACGCGAGGGTTTGAACTCAATCATTGGTTCAAATGAAAGTATGCAAGCCGTTTATGACCTTGTGGAAAAAGTCGCCCCAAACGACGTAACCGTTCTAATTACCGGGGAATCCGGAACGGGCAAGGAACTTGTGGCAAATGCCATTCACACGCTTAGCCAAAGGAAAAATGGTTCGTTCATTCGAGTTAATTGCGCAGCCCTCCCTGAGACCCTTATTGAAAGCGAACTTTTTGGATATGAAAGAGGCGCTTTCAGCGGGGCGGTAACTCGAAGAATAGGAAAGTTCGAACTTGCCAATCACGGCACGATTTTTTTGGATGAGATCGGTGACATGTCCTTAATGACCCAAACAAAGATCCTGCGAATCCTTCAAGAACGTGAATTCGAAAGGCTGGGGGGAACGGAGGTAATTCGGGTCGATACGAGAGTTTTAGCGGCCACGAACAGGAATCTCCAAAAAGCGATACAAGACGGAAAGTTTCGAGAAGACTTGTTTTATAGACTAAACGTCGTATCCATTCATCTTCCCCCTCTTCGGGAAAGACTTTCCGATGTTCCCCAGCTTGTTTCACACTTTGCAGGTCGCTTTCGAAAGAAATTCAAGAAACCGGATCAAGAGTTTTCTGAAGCCTTCCAATCGCGCCTAATGCAATACTCCTGGCCTGGGAACGTGCGCGAACTACAAAACTTGGTTGAACGAGTAATCATTTTGGAGGATGAAAGTTTGTTCCAGGTAGGATCAAGTCAATTCCCCAGAAAGGGGACCCTTGAAAACCAAAGTTTTGTCACAAATAGCCTAATAAACATGCCTTACAAGGAAGCAAAAGAATTGGTTTTACGAGGTTTTGATCGCCGGTTTTTCGAACATTTATTGGAAAGAACTTCCGGAAATATTTCGCAAGCCGCGAAAATTGCCGGAATGCATAGAAAAAACTTGTACATGAAGCTCAAGGAATTGAACCTCCTCCGGAAATTAAGCAAAGGGCTTGAATCCGCCCAGGGAAATGAAGAGCAAAACGAAACCGGGAATGGTAATTCGCATGCATGAATGGTAAATTGAACTGAATACTATCGAAAGGGGTTTGCCAAATGGATAATGAATCACGGGAAATGAATCTCCGTTACACTTTTAATACTATTGATGACGTAGTGGTTATTTCATTAACTGGTGATCTTGACATGTACACAGTTCCGCGGGCGAAAGAAATGCTTCAAATTGTTATTAGCCAAGGGAAGTTTAAAGTACTTGTCAATTTGAATAAAAACCTCACCGAGCGGGGAGGGGTATTAAAATTAAGCTCCCCCGGGGCTTACACCCAACGAGTTTTTGATCTAATCCATTTGGATTATTTTATTGAGATTTTCCAAGACGACGTTTCGTCTCTTGAGAGCTTTAAATCGGCCCTTTCCAAGTCCGTTCAGCAATGGTATAAAGTTACCCGCATGAATCCGGATTATGCCGATGCCCATCATAAACTTGCAATCGCACTTAGGGAGCAAGGAAACCTCCAAGAAGCCCTAGAGGAAGAGAAAAAAGCTCTTGCCATCAATCCTGAATACGTTGAAGGTCACAAGGGGTTGGGCGACATTTATAGAATGCAAGGTAAGTTCGAAGACGCCGTTAACTCCTACCAAAAAGCTCTTACGATTAACCCCAAATACGCCGATGCGCTTTCCCGTCTGGGCGAAGTTTACAACGACCAAACCTTGCTTGAGCAAGCTATTTCCTTGTTTCAGCAAGCGCTTGAAATCACTCCTAACTACGCCGACATCCATAACAACCTAGGAAACGCCTTTCATCTATGCGGAAAGGTAGAGGAGGCAAAAAAGGAGTATGAAATAGCTCTTCGCATTAATCCGCATTATGTTAAAGCGCGATTGAACCTCGCCAATCTCTTAAAAAAACTTGGGGATACAGAAGGATGGGAGCGAGAAATGAAAGCCGCCCAAACCTCCGCACTTGATGAGCGCCAACGCGAATCGATCGCAAAGACGCTTTTAGATTCCGGAGCAAATTCATTAATACCGTAGGAGCAATTTCCTATTTGAACACTATGCCTTTTTTCGCAGGCTGGGAAAAGAGGGAAAATTACCCGCTTTCCTACGGAACTCAATGCTCGAAAATGGTTTATGCGTGGCGGGCCCCGTCTCATCGGCTTTTGCCTTGTCCGCGCCTTGTCCCTTGGCGCTTTTGCCTTATGTGGTGTCAAGCAAAGGAAGGATCGACTCGGTAAAATTAGTAAGACGTCAAAATGTTAGGGAAGCAAAAACCCTTTGCTATCAACTTTCTCCTCATTCGGAGACCGGAAACCTTTTTGCTCAAATCGTCCTTTGGGAGAAACAAAAATCCCAAGCCATTGTTTGGGTGAATGAAAAAAAATCGGCGAACGACGGGTGGGTTGAAATTGGAGACCCGGCTCTAATTAACCCCGTTCCTAACGGTTTCGAAGAACTTGATCTGGGCGAGGCGTGGTTAAAGGAAACCGGAACCGAACCAGTCTTTGCGGTTTGGGCCGTAAGATGCGATCTTGTTCCTGATTCCGAAAAAAAAGAGATAAAAAATGCCATAGACCGATCTCTTCGAGAATACCATGATGATTCCGATCGGTATGATTTGACCGCTGCAAAAAAACTTGGGCTGCCTTTGGACTCGGTAAAGAATTACCTAAAAAAAATTTCGCAGAACCTTTGCCATTCCCATCTGGTTTCTCTTAAAACCATGGCAACCATTGGATCAACCTATAAGCTTCTTCCGCAATCTTCCTTGAAGCGTGTTGAATCATGGATGGAAGACAAGTTTCTATTTGATAGTTGGAGATCTTTTGAATGATTTTGACATTTTCAAACTTTTGCGTTTCTGGTCGAATTTCAGGGCGATTTTTGGGAATGCTTTCGGTTTTGTTGGCGTTTTCACTTTCAACTACAGCTGGCGCCCAAGAGCGTTTAATTAACATAAAAGTCGCTCAGTATGAAAACTATCTGGATTTTAGCTGCCCCCATGGCGCCGCCTGGAATATAGGCCAAAATTCGGGAAGCATTTTGGGAAACGACAAATGTTCCTTATCCGGCGTTATCGAGAAAAAAGCCGTGAAACGCTACCACGTAATTGTGGCGTCAGTTTCAATGCGAGAACCCATAGTAATTTTTAAAATCGTTCGCGAATGGGAAACCCTTAAACATCCGGTAAACACGCTGATAATCGGGAAACCGCTTTTCGGGCTTGATGATCGAACCCTTTTAAACGACGGAAGAGAGGCATTAATCGAGGTAGGAGTTTTCCCCGATTTTCAATCCGCCCAAGCCCTTGTCGATAAGCTTGCCTCCGAAGGGAAATCTAGCTGGATTTTTGTGGAAGTCGTTAGCCTTTCAAAAGGGAAAATTACCTTGAAAGTTAATTCCCAAGAAGTAGGGTTTGGCGAGAACCTGTTGCTGGCTCCCAAAGAGAACGTTATGCTAAGAAAGGTGGAACATGGGATGGGCTACCCATGGCATGGGTTCGCCGATAGAAATTATCGGGGAACAATGGTTTTCCAGTGGGGCGCGCAAGACGCGATTGATTGCATTTTGAAAACCCAGCTTGAAAGAGTTCTTGCCGGAGTTGTTCCGTCCGAGATTTCATCTAAAGCCGAAATCGGAGCCCTTCAAGCTCAAGCTACCGCAGCGCGTGGTGAGATTCTAGGGAAATTGGGAATTAGACATGTGAACGAAGGTTTCGATACTTGCTCCGAACAACACTGCCAGGTTTTTGCCGGTGAAACCTCTGAAACAGCAGTTATCGCCGCCAAAATTTCTCCGACACGGGGTCTTGTTTTGACGAAACCCGCAGGCGGGATTGTTGACGCCGTTTATTCATCAAATTGCGGAGGCCACGGTGAAGCCAATCACCTGGTCTGGACGACTCCACCCGACCCGATATTAAACGGCGTATGGGATTCCGAGAATGCCCCCAATCTCGATCTTTCCGAGGAAGAGCAAGCGGGGGTTTTTATCGACAATCCTCCAAATTGTTACTGCAAAGATCCATTGGTGGAGGGAGGAGATAAATTCCGTTGGCGAAAGAATATTTCCCCCGCAGAATGGAACCTTATTGAAACCAAGTTGGGAGTTGGTAAAATAAAGAAAATTACCGACATCGCGCGCGGCTTTTCCGGCCGAATATACAGGCTTACCTTCGTTGGAAATCAGGGTTCAAAAACCTTAATGAAAGAGCTGAATATTCGAAAATTGTTCGGAGGCCTTCGTAGCTCTTGCTTCGTATCGACATGGAATCATGATTCCGAAGGATTTATTTCGGGTGGGAGCCTTTCAGGCGCCGGGTTCGGCCACGGAGTTGGAATGTGTCAAACAGGGGCACAGAGCCTTGCAAAGAAAGGTTGGACATTCGAGCGAATTCTTTCCCACTATTTTCCAGGGGGTATTCTTAAAAAGTGGTATTAAAAGAAAAAAAACTAGTCGCGAATTTCCAAAATAATATGCCGAAATTCAGGTACAAATTATCGTTTAACGCTTATTGCCGTTAGATAAGAATTGAGCGCCGATCGGCACCTTCATGGACACCTCACCCTTCACCTCACTACCATTAACTTAAGGTGGAGATCAGCTTAAACTCCAGATTTACAAGTTGCTTTTGGTGTTGTTTGCATTCGTAACCGCTCCACCTGTTCAAGATGTTTACTTCGGTTTAACATTTCATTTTCCTCGCCATTTGCTGAAACCCCGCAAAGCTTTCATCCATGAAAGCTTGCGTGGCAAACTCACTTCGTGGTCGATTGCAGCAAAATGGCGGAAAAATTTATGTTGCACCTCAGAACATTTTGACAGGTTTCACTTAAGTTACTCATTGCAAACAACACCACGGTTAACTTACAAAAATATACTGTTCAAGCCACTTTATAGCTTAAGTTAATGGGAGTGACCCTTCACCTTCCCTCATTTGATTTTCATCGAATGCGATGGACGCAGTCTGAGCCCTGCCAAAAAGACTGAATAACGGCGGCAGTACAAAAAGAGTTAAAAGTGTTGATGAAAGAAGCCCTCCCAGAATAACGATGGCCATAGGGGCTTGAAGCTCGTTTCCCGGCGCATCCCTGTTGATAATCAGCGGGATGAGTGCCAGACCCGCGGTGAGCGCCGTCATAAGAATGGGGCTTAGTCTTTCCATGGAACCCTGAACGATGGCTTTCTGCATTGGTTTCCCTTCAGCCAGCAGATTTTGATAATGCAGAATCATCATAATACCGTTCCGGGTCGCAATGCCAAAAAGAGTTACAAAGCCCACCAGACCGGCAACGGATAATACCCCGCCGGTGAGAAAAACCGCTATGATTCCCCCAATAAGCGAAAGCGGCAGGTTGATCATGGTTAAGAGAGCAAGGCGAAACCCTCCAAAAGCCGCGAATAATAGAATAAAAACTCCGAATATCGATAGAATGGATAACATGGCGATGGTTCGCGTAGCTTCCTGCTCGGATTCGAATTGTCCCCCATAGACCACGTAATACCCGTCGGGTAGTTTGATTTTCGAATCGATGGTTTTCCGAATGTCCCCAATGAGGCTTCCGAGATCCCGATCCGCAACATTGCATGAGACAACCATCTTCCGCTGAACGTTTTCCCGTTCGATGGTGTTGGGACCGACATCCCTGGAAATATTCGCCAAAAGCTTC
>JACPTH010000069.1:0-7104 GCA_016192885.1 bacterium
GGAGATTTAAAAAACAAGCAAGTTTCCCTGGAAGAAAATGGTTCATGAATTTCATGGTACCTGCTGAAAATAATGCGGCTAGGCAAATTTTCCCGAGAGAAAATAAAAGGTGGTGTTTGGTTAAATTTCCTAATCGCTTCCTTAATCTATAATATAAAATTCCTGAATTTACAACTGCCGCAAGAGATGATCCTAGAGCCAACCCCCAATAACCAAAAGGTCCGATCAGAAGCAAGTTAAGCGCTAAATTGGCGATGACGGAAGCGATGCTCGCAAAAATCGGAGTTTTTGTATCTCCGAGCGCATAAAAAGCGGGGCCAATTAGTTTTACAAGGGAAAAAAAAGTTAATCCGACGGCATAGCTTTGAAGAGCAATTGAAGTTGCAAAAGTGTCAGCTTCGTTAAACTTGCCATGTTCAAATACTATTCTAATTATTGGTTCCGCAAGCGCCAAAATGGAGAAACTGGCAAAAATCGCCATGAATCCGGTTAGTTTGATTGAATCCGAAATTGAGTTTGCCATCTCCTCGCGATTTGAAGCAGCCGCATGTCGAGAAAAAACGGGCAAGGTTGCCTGGGCTATCGAAACCCCAAAAATCCCCAAGGGAAGCTGCATAATTCTAAATGCATACCCAAGCCATGAAACAGCCCCGTCTCCCTGAGAGGTAGCTAGGATGGTGCTTACGGCGATGTTTATTTGGGTGGCGGCCAATCCAATTGTTCCGGGAAGAATGAGGATAAAAATTTTTCGAAGATTTTCATCTTTCAAATCCCAGATTGCTTTTAGTCGAAAGTCTTTTTTCCACAACGAGAAAAACTGTACGGCCATTTGAAGGATACCGCCAAGCATAGCTCCCATTGCCATTCCAACTATGGACGGATAACCCATCGATTCAATAAATGGGCAAAAAGAAAACCCTGCAATTATCATCGCTCCGTTGAGAAAAACCGGAGCAATCGCCGGGATAAAAAATTCGTTAAGAGAGTTGAGTACACCCATGGCTATCGCGGCCCACGAAATTGCCAGAAGAAAGGGAAACATTATTCGAGTCATTAGAACCGTCAATTCAAATTTTCCAAAGGTCGCTACGAAACCTGGCGCAAGTATTGAAACAATGAAAGGAGAAAGAATTATCCCAAGAATTGTTATAACCCCGACAATCACTCCCAACATTGTCAATGTAATATTCGTTAGGCGGAACCCCGCATCCTTGCCTTGCTTGTGAAAAGTGGCGTTGAAGATCGGAACAAAAGCTGAACTCATCGCTCCTTCAGCAAAAAGATCCCTTAGTAAATTCGGAATTCGAAAAGCAACGTTAAATGCATCTGTCCAGACACCCGCCCCGAAGAAAAAAGCAAAGGTCTGCTCGCGCACCAAACCCATGACTCTACTAATCATGGTTGCAAAGCCCATAACGCCGGCGGATCGGAAAATCGAGGTGCTCATGGGTCGGATTTTTGGAAAACTTCAGCTAAAAGAATGCAGCCTCTGATGTCAGGTGAATGAATTTGTAAAAGCTTATTGAAAAATGTTATTTCGATGTTGCCATGCGCTTCAATGAAGCGAGTTTTTCAATTCGCAATTTTTAATTCGTAATTGTATAGCCGAGGTTTTCCTAATAATGCATGAAGGTTTTCCAGGAGGTTCCGTCGAATCTGCAAATACTACCCCCCACGGTGGCTATCCATACTGAACCTCCAAGGGTTTTTAGCGATTGAACGTTATCCTCAAACAAGCCGTTTTGGCTTGAATAGGTTTTCCAAACGCTTCCATCAAATGAAGCGACTCCAGATGGCGTGGCAACCCAGATTATGCCTTTTTCGTCTATGGCAATGTCGCGAATAATGTCGTTTGGAAGCCCATCCTTGCTGGAAAATCGCCTCCAATCCTTTGCATCAAGATTGCACGAACTTAACCCCTCATTGGTCCCGACCCAGACCCGTTCACCAGGTTGATCCACCAAAAGGCAAGTAATGTTATCCGAAACCAGGCCGTCTTTCAAATTTGGAAGAGAATTAGTATTCTTTGAATTAAAATTTCTCGTATCTTTTCCCGTGTACACCACAATTCCGTCTCCGTTTGTCCCTACCCAAAGTTTTTCGTGGTCAACGGCATACGCGCGGGAATAGGTATTTAAAAGAATGTCCTTTCGGAAATATTTCATCCAACCTTCAAGCGCATACGAAGTTGAGGGGAAAAAGAAAAGGCTGATAAGGCTTAAAAGGAAAAATAATAAAACCCATCGCGAGGAAACCATCGCCATAAAAGTACTGCCTCCATTTTTACATCTATATTTCTAATTAGGATTCTTTCATTTTCATCGGTAGGAGAACCCAAATTGCTTAGCTAAAGGTTTTGAATCAACTCCAAATAATTCCTTTTCAATTTCAAAATTTTGGTTGCAAAACTTGGAAAAATGTTTCATAATGACCGCGCGAAAAAAATCGCGAATATTTCTAGAAAGGGGATTTTATGAAGCAGTTGAAGTTACTCCGTTGCGTTCTTTTTTTAAGCGTCTTATTCGCCGCGCTTTCCCCAGTCACGCTCTTTTCTCAAGAATTGAGTTTGGCCCAAAGAGAAGTTTGGAAAAACGTAGAAAAATACTGGGATCTAGTAATGCAGGGTGATTTAGAAGGGTATCTTTCCTATTTCCATTCCGATTTCAGCGGCTGGCAAAATCAAGAGATGCTTCCTGATGACAAGGAAACCAGAAGGAAATTCGAAACACACGATTATTTAACAACCAAGGTTTTGATGTATGACCTTAAACCAGCTTCTATTCGGATTTTCTCCAATTTCGCGATTGCGCATTATTGCTTCACGATTGTCTATAAAGATTCCGCGGGAAAAGAGCGCACTTCTCACGGTCGTTGGACCGACATTCTGATGAAACAGGGTGAGAAATGGGTTCTCGTCGGAGATCACGGCGGAAAAACTTCCGATTAATTTTTTTAAAAAACTGATTGAAAGAATAAGGGGGCGCCATGCCCCCTTATTCTTTTAGTTGGTAAGCCTCGATGGTTTGCGTTTTTCCTTTTACGGTTTGCGTGGGAAGTTTCTCGAAAAGGACGTTTCCCGGGGCCAGGTGTTTCGCGAAATTCGACAAGATAACTCTGCTTCCTGATACCGTGTGGGCAAGCGCACCCAGTCTGGCGGCTAGATTTACGGGGTCTCCAATTACGGTATGGTTAAGCCTAACGGTGCTGGCCCCAAGGATCCCTGAAATTACCTTTCCTGAGTTGATTCCTATTGCGGGGGAAAGTTCAAGGTTTGTTGATTCGAAGTAACGTTTAATTTCCCTAACTACCGACAAAGCTGAAAGGATAGCTTGTTTTCCGCCGCCAAGTTTTGAATGACGAAAGATTACCATGATTTTATCGCCCATAAGTTTGTCAATCTCTCCCCCAAATTTCATTACCGCTTGATCCGTTACCCTTAAATGTTCTTGTAGAGCTTCAAAGACCTCATATGGATCGCGGTTTTTTTGGAATTCTTCAAAGCCGTGCAAAGCGGAGAACAAAATTGTAACATCACAAAACTCCCCGCTTTTTGCAATGATTTCAGAGTCCGATTCCTTTACCGCGCTTATCACCGAGGAAGAAACGTATTGCTCCAAAATTTGCCTTTCCTGCAAGCCTTTTGCCATTGAATTGAAGGCCATTCCAAGCGACCCGAACTCGTCCCCCCTTGAATCGTCAAGCCTAACGTTAAATCGCTCGGCGTTAATTTCATCCGCGGCGCTCATCAATTTCCCTAAAGGCCTCAGAAAGTACATGGCGCTAGATAACCCAATGATTATCGCCATTGCCGAAATTCCGATAAAACCCAAGCTGGCCGCATTCTCCAGCGATTTACGCAAGTCCGCCAAATGTGCGGTCGAACGCTGCCCCGCAAGAAGCGCCTTTACGTGCTCTCCGGGCAAGGTCTCAAAAATGTATTTTTCTTCGGATTCAGTATCCTTGGTAAAAACCGGAAGGTATAACGAGAAACTCAACTGGGAAATCTTACTCAATTGAGGAAAAACTCGATTAATCCAAATGAGGTTATCTTCTCTTTCTTCTTCAAATTTTGGATAACTATCTTTAATGGTTCCGTAACCTGTAAAACCCAAAGTTACATCGGAGGAGGCAAGGGAGGAATTCACCCTATCAAAGGAACTTTTAAGATAATCCCCGTCAAAAGGGCCTTTCGAAAAGGTCCATTTCAGGATAAATCGCGGGAGATTACTTACCTTTAAAATGACTCCAATAAACTCGACTCTGTCAAAAAGAGTTCCTACTATGTTTAACCTTAGGGGAAATTGCGTAAAGTTCATGTACCCCAAAGGTCCAATTTGGCCTTGAATGTTTTTGGCAACCAATTCTCGTTTAAAGGAAAGTTTGTCCAAACCCTTCTGCCCGTCGCCTTTTGATTTTGAAAATTTCCCTGAGCCATCAAGAGCCGGATTCACGTCCCGGAGGCGGTTTCGGTCATGCCAAGAAACCAAATCGATGAAAAGGTTGGCTTTCAGCTCCTTAATTGGTGCTTCGTTCGGGTCGGTTTTATTAAATTTCCAAGATCGAACAAAATTATTTTCTCCGGAAACAATGACTTGAATTGAACCTGGAATAATTGAGAACAGTTCTTGAGCCAGCCATTGAGCAAATTCTTTTTGGTCGGGATAGATTAAGGAACTCCGCTCAATCTGACCTTTGATTGTTGGGTCGTCAAGCATTTCGCGAAGAAAACAAGTATGTGACGCCAAAAAAAATCGAAACCCTTCATCAATTTGCACCAGGTCTTTGTGAAGATTCGATGAAATATTGTCTTTCTCTTTTCCAATTTTTTCTCGAAAGAACCGCTGGACAATGAAGTGAGCGCCGACCAAAGGAAGCGAAGTTGAAACAATAAACGCCAAAAGAAAAGTAAGCTTAACCGAAATCCGGGGGCTTCTTTGGAAAAAGACCTTTTCAACTCCAGTGAAAACCCCGAAACATGCTAGAAAAGCCTGAAGGAGAAAAAAAGCGAATCTTTCATTTTCCGGCCGTTGAGTGATTCCATGAACTCGTTGAACGATTATTGCGCGATGATCTGCCCCTTTATTAAACGGCCCCATTCCGAGTAGACAATCTTCAAAATTTTCAAACACGTAAGTATTCGGCCTTTTGCCGGCAAATCCCCGCAGAAAAATTTTCAGCTTTTGGTTTCGCTCAAGAAAATTGGAAAAATGCTCTTCTTGCGTCCCTATTTTAACCGGGACAAAAGCAAGTCCCACATTTTCTTCCTTCCAAAGTCGAGTTTGAACTTTATGGGAAAAATTAGCATCGACTTGGAAAAGATCAATAAAAACTACAATAACAAAACCGTTTGGAAGAACATTCCAAAATAAAGCCCTGTTCCTTCCGATTGAAGGTAAAATTTGAAGTCGCCCTACAAAATCCCTTTGTTGAGAGATCTGAATTGAAATTCCGGTATGCTTTCTAAGCGAAGCGGCAAAAGATTTATCTTCCAAGGGATTAGGTTTCCCAAGGTATTTGTTTATCCCATGCCCAATGACCTTTAAATAATCTTTTATAACCTCGCTAAATCCAAGCTCGTTGTTAACCTTAAAAGCAATTTCAAAATCACTAAGTTTTTTTACGGTTCCATTGCAATAAAAAATAAAGATCTCATGCTTAGGCAAGGAGTCTTTTAACTCTTGTTGGTAAATTTGAGGAATTTCGAAAGAACTTGTCGAAGAGGAAATTTTGGAGGAAAAGTTAAGCAGAAGTTGCTTCAATTGCGATTCAACATCATTTGATTGCTCGATTTGCTGCATCAAGAAGAGGAGTTGGTTTTGATTTTCCTCAAAAAGCGCCTTGTTTTTTTCCGCAATCTCCTCATTTCTCCCAAAAGAAATTACCAAAAATGGGAAAACCAGAAAAAAGACAAGCATGATGACCTTTAAAAATCGCATGTTAGCTTTCTCTTTTCCCTAAAACTTTTTTGATAGCACTTCGTAAGCCTCATTTTCAAGGATGGTATCCATATTGTAATCTTTGGAAACAAGTTTCATGACCTCGCGTGAAACGCAAATGTTGGTATGTTTTCCAAGTTTTGAGGTCGCTTCAAGATGTTCAGCGGAATCTCTGGCAGGGCCAAAAACCATGAAGTCGGATCGCCCCTTTCCGCTCAAGGTGCCTGTAAAAACCGTCCCATAGTCCACGCCTACTCCGATTCTATAGTCAAATTTTCCTAAATTCCGACGATCGTTTCGCAACGATCCATGGCGAAATATCATTCCTAAAGCCGCTTTCAACGCAAGGTTTACCGAATTGATCGAATCGCCCTCCTCGAAAATAGCGACAATCGCATCCCCTATAAAATTATCAATTCGCCCACCGTTTTCTCGTATTTGCGAAGCCATTTCCTCAAAGTGTTGATTTAGCATGGATACAACATCTTCAGGGGAATGGGATTCGGAAATGGTGGTAAAACTTCTAATATCCGAAACCAGAACCGCCACATTCCTTGTGTTTGCTTCGTTGGCATGAAAATCCGCGCCTTCAGAAATTGAACTATCAAGGGTTCCGGAAACAAAAAAACCTAGTTTCCGTCTCTCCTTTAGCCCTCTTATCATGATGTCATAAGCCCTTGACATGTCGCCAAGCTCGTCGTTTCGAGGAATCGCCAAGCAAACATTCAAATTCCCGGAAACAACGCTTATTAAACCTCTTTCAACTGTTTTCAAGGGTTCGATAAGAAAATTTGCCAGGAATTTCCCTATAATTATGAATAAAATGCAAAATAAAAACGTAGTAACCTGAAGCTCTCGCAAGCTGTTCATGGAATTCAGCAGAATTTCTCCCACCGGAATTCTCGCGGCGATAACGAAATTACCCGCATGAATGCAAGGCTCCCCTACAATTAGAAAAGCGTCATGGGGGTTCTCCTCGAAAAAAACTTTTGAAATGTGAGATGAATTGCTTTTGGCTATCATGCTCATGAAAGAAATGAGCAATTTAGAGTTTTTCTTGCTTCCAAAATAACTTTTTGCGGCGCCCAAAATTGGAAAAATTCCCCCGGGGATTTTCTCCGCAAGAATGAATTGTTCCTTGCCTGCCGTATTAATTCCATGAATGTTT
>JACPTH010000069.1:7110-7646 GCA_016192885.1 bacterium
CCAAAGTTTACAAATGCCATCACCTTTCCATCTTTCGAAAGCGAATCGCTATAATGCATATATTTTTCACCCCCGGAGGTTTCGAGAATCTCGGCTCGCCCCATGGTTCCCTTGACCATTCGATCCGGGTTCGAAATATCTCTAAATGCGGTAAGAAATTGCTCTTGGGTGGAATTGAGTTTAATTTCTTGTCCTTTCGGACAATCCGGCTCAAATTTTTCATGTAGTGTTCTAACGAGCGGGACAATTGAATCCACCGCCCTACGATCGGTTTCGGAAAGCCATCCAAAAGGCGAGTAGCAAACTCCCTCAGAACCTCGCTTTACAACTATGAAGCGGTCAAGGGAAAAACGATATTTTTTGAAATATTGAAAAGCTTCTTCCGCCGCCAGTTTTTCTTTATTTTTATCCGGTTCTAACAGGATGTTTTGCCATTTCGGCATTCGGATTAAACTTTGGGATGTTTTTCTGAAAAATGATATAACGCTTTCAGAATTAGAATCTAATCTTTTTATTCGGGCAAGGGAATCGGTGGC
>JACPTH010000069.1:7696-8678 GCA_016192885.1 bacterium
AAAAGAAAAACGCCCAAATTAGAAACCTTTCCGGAATTGTTTCATGAGGGTTTTCCTTTCCCCGGCTTTTTGAAAAAACCCAAGATTCAAAGGGATGGTCGTAAGAGAAAAAATCGCGTATCAACCAAAAGCCTTTTAACTTTAAATGTGATGAGGATGGGATTTTTTGCTCCCTATCCTTGATCGAAAAAAGTTCGGAAAAAATAGGTCGAAAACTACCGGCCACTTTAAAACTCGATGCGTAAATTGGTTCGGAATTCCTCGATGAGGGGATGGGAACCAACACGGGGAAAAACTTTTTCCCATGCGCCTTATAAACAGTTTTGAGCGCGAACTGTAGCGGTTTTGCGGAAAGTTCCAAATCGGCAGGAAAGATATTTAGGTAGCAGCCCAAATTTTTCTTTTCAAAAGTTATTATGTCCCAGAGAAGAAAAACCCTTCTTTCTCGAAAGTTCGCGGGGATCAGGCGCCCGCGTCCTTCTAAAGCAAACAGGCGAACATCGGCCTCCTCGCCAAAAACGCCTTTGGTTCGCGAAACAACTGCTTCATAACCAAAAGTGGGAATAGCGCCCTTTTCGGAAATCAAAATAAAATCTTTCATCAGATTTCCAATAATTCGATTATTCAAGGTTGCCAAACCATTTCCGCGCATGGAAATCACCTCGTTGTTCCCCGCGATCAAATACGCGTAAGAAAGCGTGCCGTTGGGGCGGTGAGAGAGAGGAAAGCTCTTTAAAAATGCAAGCTTAATTAACTTCCCGGAGATGCCAGGTGTTCTTGACTTGGAATTGGCTAGAAAGTTTTTAATGAAGTCTTGCATTTGCCTCCCCATCGTTTCGATTTGAGATTCAACTGTGTGGCTCGATCTCAAAAAGCTTAGGATTTCTTTGGCTTCGCATTCCCATGCGAACCGTCGTTCCTCTTGTACAAGACCGACTACTTCCGCTTTTCCCCTGAGAAAAATGAGTATTAGAAGACCGGA
>JACPTH010000070.1:0-1623 GCA_016192885.1 bacterium
TGTGCCGCTTGGGCAGGATCCAGCACTCAAAAGGGCTGAAAGAGGCAAAAGGGGCAATGACCAAAAACTCCCCATTCGGACTAATCAACCCAAGATCAATCACGAATTTGCGATTTGGTCGGCCAAGATGAATGTACCAGTTAGTTGCGCTTTCAAAGATAGGAATATCGTAAAAACTGTTTTGATTGCTTCCGTTAAAATTGACATTGGAAATGTCATAAACGCGGAGAATAAAACGCGAGCGGTTGTAACCATCCTCGGTCAATTTTTGGCGAAGTTGAGTCTTCATCAACGAAGAACTTTCCCAATATGAATGCGCCCAGTAAGGATCTCTAATTTGGAGGACTATTTTATTATCCCCATAACCCAAGGGAACTTCACCGCTTAATCGACTTTCAGAAGAAGGGGATTTAGGGAGCGGTTTATAGGGGTGAAAAGTCTTAGGGGTGATGGGCGCTTCGCTTACCGAAGAATCCAATGGGGAAGCTATTTTAGAGCGAGTTTCGGCTTTTTTCGGTGTACCAGTCTTCTTTGGAAGGCTCCTAATTAAAGAAGTGTCGGGAACGCTATGTGACCGTGGTTTAGAGACTTTCTCTTCAGTTCTTTTTGCCTTTACGACTTCGGAAGAAATCACCCGAACCAGTTGATCTTTAGAAAGACTGGATCTACCACGAATATTGAGTTTCTTTGCTAGCTCATAAAGATCTCTTTGGGTTTTTTTGTGAAGATCACCGATTTTGATGTTCATAGAAAATCTCCTTTTCTCAAATTTCCTTCACTAAAAAGCATAAATTTTACTCGTCTCCAAGGTAGGTTTCTAAAAGCGCGGGTAGAAAGATAAGGAAAAAATAGTAATGCACCGCCATAAAAAGGCCAAAAAAATATCCAACAGCTTGGTAGAACATGTTTCCACCTTATTCTTTCACATTTTTCAAACCTTCGATGAAATATATCATGGGAAAAGATTAAATTGATTTGAATGTTGGAGAAAAGCGGAGCCGGTCTTGGGGGAGCGTCAAAAATGTCTTGAATATAGCAGGTGGCAATGTTTACCTGTGTGAAAAAAACTTGGTAGACACAATTTGAATCTTGAAAGGAAATTTTCTTTTCTGAAATTCCATCTTCAGCTTTAAAAAACCATTCTTTTTGGTTCGCTCCCTTTCCAAGAAAAACCGAAAAGGCTTCGAACCGGTGGTCCGGAACATTTTCTTGCTCGTTGATAGCTTTAAAAGTGTATGCACATTCTGAAAGTTCCTTGGAAACTATTCCCACATCTGAAAACTCGATATCTGTTTGGACGATGACATTTGACTCTTTTGGAATGATTTCTTCGATTGCATCATGGGGTTTTCTATACTCGAGGTAGGAGTTTCGTTTCAGGGTAAAAAACCTTACCTTTTCCTCCGCCTCTTTGGCTTGGGGGGAATTCGGGAAGATTATTAATATCTGCTTAAAGGTTTCGGTGGCTTTTTCGGTTTCTCCCTTGAGTTCAAGCAGGGTAGCCAATTTTAAAAGGCGCTGGGGTTCGTTTTCTTTGTCTTCCGAAAGGAAGGTCAGGTATCGGATGGAATCTTCGATTAACCCTGATTCATCTTTGGCCATTAGACTGGGTTCCAATCTTAA
>JACPTH010000070.1:1698-3460 GCA_016192885.1 bacterium
GTATGAGTCAATGGCCTTTTTAAAGAGCCGCAAAGCTTCTTCATGCTGGGCAAGAGCCGGAAGTTGTTTTAATTTTAAAAGAACCCTGCTTGCCAAAATCGGTGGAAGTCTGTTTTTAAACGCGGATTTGTAGTGGAACTCCGCGTATTCGAATCTTCGAATCGCTTCTAAACATTCTCCGATTCTAAAATGAATTTTTCCAAGGAGAGCGGTTTCGGTCGCCCCATTAATCGCCTCGTAGTAAAAGATTAATGCCTCCCTGAAATTTTGCGCGTTGAAAAGTTCTTCTCCCCGCATTAGCTCGGCTGAACGAGAATATGGGCGTAATACAGATTCTAAAGGAGCTGAAATGGCGATTCCAGAGGCGCAAGTAAACCCCAACAAAAAAACAAAAAGAATTTTTTTGGAGGGTGAAAAAAGCGACATAGAACCTTACAAAACTCCGGATAAACTATCTCGGGAAAGGTATTTCAAAAGAAAAGCGGAATTCTTTACGTTAGGAACAGAGTTGATAATCAGGAATTTTTCCCTACCCTTTTCTAAATCTTGTTGCAATAAACGAAGCAATGGAACCAAATTTAACGCCCCGTTTTGAAAAAGTCCAAGATTCATGTGGGGATTATTTCGAGCATCGAGGTAGGCGCGATAGGCTGAAAGCAGGTTTCCAATGCTATTATCCTGCTCTTTATTGGAAAGCGTTGCTTGATTCGCGGAGTATTCCGCATAAATCTTCACATAATCTTTAATGGTTTTTTCGATCAGATCGCGACGAATGTCGGACCGATCTATTCCAGGCAATACTTGGTGAAGAATTAGGATCGGAACTTGTTCGCGCTCGGTTTCATAAAACCTGGTAATATCGACGTTTTCAAGGTAAGCCGCGCCGACATCGAACGCAAGGGAGCAGTTTGTTTCCTTGTGAAGCCGGCGATAAAGCTCAGGGGGTAAGCCTCCGGTGCGTAGGTGCAGGGAAACTCCTTTTTCTTTTGCGGCTCGGTCAAGAATTTTGAAACGGGAAGAAAACTCTTTGCACGTTTGTGGGTCAAGGAATCGCCCGGGAGCGGAAACAGGGACTATAGCTTTTCTAACCCCCATGGAATGAGCGATCTCTAAAATTGGAAGACATTCATCGACGGTTAAGGTGTGGTATGAAAAGGAATCGGAAGCGGCTCTTGGAACGGCGAGATAACAGGGGAGAAATGAAACTACCGCTTTTTCTGAAGAAGGAATCGTTCGAGTTTTGCGAAAATGAGGAGAGGAAGGTTTGCTTTCATTAGAGGGGGGGGAAGGATAAACGACAATGGTTGATTCCGGGAAGGTTATGATTACCTCGATTCCAAGATCTTGAGCTTTTTGAAGGGAATTTATAAATTCAGTTCTAAACTCGGTCAGAGAAGGGTCATTGACCCTTAGATCAATGAACTGGAGCTGATTTCGCCATTTAGCTAGACTTCCATTAAGACTAATGGAAATAGGAGGGAACAACGGATCATGCCCTCCTGTAAGGGCTTGCTCTACGAAACCAAGATAAAAATTGGATTCAACCATGTGCACTGAAAAACAATCTAGCACATTAAAATTAAAAACGCTAAGGTTTTGTCAGAGTTTTTCCGATGATCTAATTAAGGTAGAAAATTTAAGGAGACAAACTCATGAAAATAAGTAGCAATGAAGCATATTACATTCTAACCAACCTCGACGCTTTTGTTTCCCAATTTGAGCATGCGACGAAGAAAAAAATGACTCCGGGAGCCGTGCAAAT
>JACPTH010000070.1:3493-4037 GCA_016192885.1 bacterium
CGATGAAAGCGGACTCGGAAGTCGTTCACTAAATTGCAACCAAGCTTAACCCTCCGGTTCGGTTAAGTAGGCGAACTAATTACCATTTTTTTTCAAATTCGGGAAACACTCCGGGATCGTTAATTTTGGAAATCGGTATGTATGGAATTTTTTTTGGTTTCCAAATTTTTGCCTGGCGTTGAGCTTCAAGAACAGTATCATAACGCATCTTTTTGGAAAGAAGATCTCTTGCTTCAAGCGCTTTTGATCGTATTTCCGGGTCAGAAGCGTGTGAAGAGGCAAGATTAAACAGAATGTGAGCGCGAAAAAAATCTTTTGGTATGTCTGAGTTTTTTATCCCTTGGACATACAAAATTCCTAAACTAAATTGGGCTTCCCCGTTGCCTTGTTCTGCGGAGGGTTTCAACCACCAATACGCCAATTTGGGAGACAGAGCTGCCCCTAAACCCTTGAAATGCATGATTCCTACCTTACACTGCGCAAGGGCATTCCCTTTTTGGGCCGCTAAGGAATACCAATTAAACGCTTTGTGAAAATCCGATTT
>JACPTH010000071.1 GCA_016192885.1 bacterium
ACCGCAATTAAGCCTTTTAAGCTGACGGATTCTTCCTGAAAAAAAATGAGTTGCTCCAAGTTGTTTTTTTCAAGCAGTTGAAAAATTCCCATGATTTACCGCCTAAATTCTTTGAATTAGAATTTTTTTTTATTCAGAAGAGCAACTCTATCATTTTTTTTAAATCAAAAATCAAACCGGGTTTCCTGTAGAAAAAAATTTGAACCTTTTACCTCTTCTATCGTTTTTGCAGGGACATAGCCAAAAAAAACCGTTCGATTCGAAAGGGTCAAAATCCTTTCTTTAATCATAGAAATTAGAAGCTTTCCGTTTCCATTTGGGAAATCCGTTCGACCAATGGAGCCGGCAAAAAGAGTATCGCCCGTAAAAATCATCGTCGGGAAGCACAACACGATGCTTCCAGGGGTATGCCCCGGAATGGAAAGAACTTCGCCTTTGTGCTTTCCAAGCGAAAGATGGTCTCCTTGTTTGAGGAAAGCATCGGCGGGAGAGGCAACGAAGGCGGAACCAAGCCATTGAGAGAGGTTTAAAATCGGATCTAAAAGCATTTTGGAATCCTCTTCGCCGCAAAAAACCTTTGCTCTTGTCAACTTGCGAATTGTTTCAAGCCCGAGAATATGGTCGGCATGACCGTGCGTAAGAAAAATTGAAAATTTATAACTACTTAATGAATCGATTCTTTCGATGAATTTTAAATCGTCATAAGCGGGGTCGATTACTAGGCCTTCCTGACTTTCGCTATCGAAAACCAGGTAGGAATTTACTTGAAGGGGACCTAAAATAAATGTTTCACAGACTAGTTCGTTTTCCATCGTATATCGAGAGTTTGGTTAAATTTTTTGGGGGAGGGGGTAAGGAATTTTTTTAAAGGCTCTTTAAATACGCTAAAATCGCCGACATACGGTCGTCGTCAGGAGAAAGCGCTTGACCCTTCATTGGTTTGGTAAGGCATAAATTTATCTGATAAACATCATTAATTACTTTTTTCGCAATTTTAGAGAACTTTGGATATGTTTGAATTTTACCCGCAAGGCTCTTTGCCGTATCCGAATGGCAGGAAATACAGGTTTTTCCTTCGGAACCTAATTTGGGGTCCGAAAAAAGCTCTTTTCCGGTTTGAATGCTCTCGGTTAATAAAAGATTTGGATCGAAAGGTTCAATTTTGCCTTTCAGTTCGAGGGAACTGGAAGGGGAGGCAATTCCGGCACCAGGATCTTCCACTCCGATCGCAATTTTGTGGGAACAAAAACAAAAAAGAAAAACGGAAATTACAAGTAGGTAAATGAAGTTTATTTTCATAAAGTTTCTTCCTTCTGAAAATCAATAGGAGACCATTTTGAAAAATGAATCCACGTCAAGGCTTGCGCCGCCTATTAACGCTCCGTCAATTCCTTCTTGGTCCATGTAGGATTTCATGTTCTCAGGTTTGACCGAACCTCCGTAAAGTATTCTTATCTTTTCCGCGAGGGCGTTCCCGAACTTGCTATGGACGAATTCCCTAATAAGGACAATGGCATTTTTGGCATCGGCTGTTGACGCGTTTTTTCCGGTCCCGATTGCCCAAACGGGCTCATAGGCAACCACTAACGAACTTACCGCGGATTCCGGAATCCCGCTCATTCCCTTATCCAACTGATTCAAAATTACATGTTCTGTTTGATTTTTCTCGCGTTCCTCTAATTTCTCACCAACGCAGAGAACGGGAATTAGATTGGAGTTCACGGCGGCCAAAGCTTTCTTGTTGATTGATTCATCGGATTCCCCAAAAACCCAACGTCTTTCAGAATGCCCCAAAATAACGAATTCGCAATGGAGGTCACGTAACATTATGGGGGAAACCTCGCCCGTAAAAGCTCCCTTTTCCTCAAAATACATGTTTTGAGCGCCAAGGAGAATGTTGGTATCTTTGCGGGCCTCGTCAACGTGAAAAATAAGGGGAAAGGGCGGGCACAAAAGTACATCTCGATCTTTAATCTGAGTAAGCCTTGGAGCGAGCGAAGCCACGAAAGTTTTTGCCTCCGAACTTGTTTTATGCATTTTCCAGTTGGCGGCAATCAAAGCACGTCGTTTCATGTTAAAGCCCCTCCGACCAGGTCTTTAATGTTCCGCGAAAATATTTCAATTCCCGGCAAGGCCTTTCCTTCTAGAAACTCTAAACAGGCTCCACCACCGGTGGAAACGTGAGAAACTTTTTCAGAAGCTCCCATCTGTTCGATAGCTGCGACTGAATCTCCCCCACCCACAACGGTAGTTGCGCGAAGATTCGCAAGAATCTCTGCAACTTTTCTTGTCCCTTGATCGAAAGGCGGGGTTTCGAAAACTCCCATAGGACCGTTCCAAAGAACCGTTTTGGCTTTTTTCAGCTCCGCCGAAAAGGACAAAATTGTTTTGGGTCCTATATCTAACCCAATTTGATTTTCAGGAATGGCCTGAACATCTACGGTTTTCGCATCCACCCCCTCTTTTATCTCCGAAGCAACAACAACATCCGAAGGAACCAACAGAATCTTTCCCATACCTTGAGCTTTTTCAATCAACTTTTTTGCAATTTCCACGCGGTCATTCTCGCAGAGCGACTTTCCAATGGAGAAACCTTTTGCCTTTAAAAACGTAAAAGCCACCCCCCCCCCGATAAGAAGTTCATCTACCTTATCAAGCAGATTTTCAATCACCAACAGTTTATCGCTTACCTTCGCTCCGCCCATAATGGCTATCATTGGTCGTTCCGGCCCATGGGTGATTTTTCGAAGATAGGTGATTTCTTTCTCCATCAACAACCCGGCATAAGCGGGAAGATAATCCGCGATTCCGGCGGTTGAAGAATGCGCCCTATGGGCCGTCCCGAAAGCATCGCTGACATAAACTTCGCCCAAAGAGGCCAGTTGCTTACTAAACACCGGATCATTTTTTTCTTCTTCCGAATGAAACCGAAGGTTTTCCAAAAGCAAAACCTCCCCGTCCTTAAGAGCTTTTGCCGTTTTGGAAGCTTCTTCTCCTATGCAATCGTTCGCAAAGGTAACGTTCTTATTCAGCAGATTTGAAAGTCGCTTCAATACCGGCTTCAAAGAAAATTTTGGATCCCGCCCGCCTTTGGGGCGTCCCAAATGGCTCATAACAATTAGACGCCCGCCCTGGTCGAGAATGTATTTCAACGTCGGAATTGCGGCGCGAATTCTGGTATCATCAGTAATATTTGAAGCTTTGTCGAGCGGAACGTTAAAATCAACGCGGATAATTACGCGTTTCCCCTTAAATTGAATATCTTTTATTGTGCGAAACATGTGAACCCCCTCCTTTGCGAATAAAAAAAAAGGCTTGAGTTAACAAGCCCCTTTTTCACGGGTGTAAAAGGTAAACTCCCAGGTACTTAAGATTTCGAGTCAATTTGAGAGGTACGAAAGAAAATCTCGAACGCGGCAACTATACCCCCATTCATTATCATACCATGCTAAAACTTTCACTAAATTCCCGTCGATGACTTTTGTGTATGGTGCATCGACTATCGAGCTATGGGGATTATGGTTAAAGTCAATCGAAACAAGGGGTTCTTCAGAGAAAAAAAGGATTCCCTTTAATCGGGACTCACAAGAGGCTGCTTTTAGAGCTGAATTTACCTCGTCGGGTTTAACGGTTTTTCTTAACTAGCAGGTCAAGTCAACCACTGAAACGTTCGGAGTCGGAACCCTAATGGCAAAACCATCTAATCTTCCTTTAAGCTCCGGAATGACTAATCCTATTGCCTTTGCCGCCCCCGTGCTCGTCGGAATCATCGACATGCTTGCCGCCCGCGCCCGCCTCAAATCGCCATGCGGGAGATCATGGACGCGTTGATCGTTGGTAAAAGCATGGATGGTCGTCATCAATCCCTTTTCAATTCCCCATATGTCGTTAAGTATCTTGGCGATGGGGGCCAAGCAATTTGTAGTGCAACTAGCATTACTTAAAACATGATGTTTGGCCGGATCATATTTATCTTCGTTAACTCCCATAACAACCGTTAAATCTTCACCCTCAGCGGGAGCGGTAATTATAACTTTTTTTGCCCCGCCCTTCGTTATGTGATTCTCCGCCCCTTTAACGGTTTTGCCTTTTTTGTTCACTCCGTCTTGTTTAACGGTGAAAATTCCCGTGGATTCAACAACATAATCAACCCCCAAGTCTTTCCAGGGAATCGCGGCGGGATCTGTACAGGCAAAAACCTTTACGGTCTTTCCGTTAACGACTATGTTCTCCGCATTTTCCTCAACCGTAGCATTCAAACGCCCGTGAATCGAATCGAATTTAAGAAGGTGCGCCAAAGTTTTCGCGTCCGTAATGTCATTCACCGCAACAACTTCGAGGTCTTTTGCTTCTAGAATGGAACGGTAAACCATTCGACCGATGCGGCCGAACCCATTGATTCCGATCTTTTTTCCCATGAGAAATGAAACCCTCCTTAAATTAAACTTCGCTCATCTTTTGGTGCTCAAGCCAAGTCAAATCTGTCTTTAGAATTAACCCTTCAGGTGTTCTTTAAAAGATGCCAACTGGTCTTTGAGGATATCCCCAATGGTATCTGAAAAGCCGTGTGAGGATTCATCTTGATATTTTTTCAATTCTCGGGTCTCATTGTCGATGACGGCTTCCTTCATGGATAATTTAAATTTGCGATTTTTCCGATCTATTTCAAGGATCTTCGTTGTTACCGTATCACCGACCTTGGTCACTTCGCTTGGGTGGGAAACTCTTGTTTGGGAAAGTTGGGAAATGTGAACCGATCCGGAAATGCCGGTTCCTAGCTCGACTTCGACAAGGGTATTCTCAACAAGCAAGACTTTACCCGTTTGGATGGAGCCTACCGGAAATCTTCTTTCTATTCCTTTCCATGGGTCTTCGGACAGCCGCTTCAAAGATAGGCTAATTTTTTGCTTTGCCTTGTCAACTTCATAAATTGCGACAGTAATTTGGTCCCCAATTTTTAAAACATCGCCCGGGTTTTTTACTTCGCTTTGCCAAGAAAATTCGGAAATATGGAGAAGACCTTCGAGGCCGTTTTGAAGTTGGACAAAAGCTCCATAATTCACCAGGTTTTTTACCACGCCTGTAACGGTATCGCCAACGTGGTATGTTTGTTCGACCAGTTCCCAGGGGTCGGCCATTGTTTGTTTTAAGCCGAGGGAAATTCGATGACTCTTGGAGTCAATGTTTAGAATTTTTACCTTTACCTCTTGGCCTTTTTCAAGAATTTCCTTGGGGTGAGTTATTTTTCGGTTCCAATCCATGTCGGAAATGTGGATAAGTCCTTCAATCCCATTGCCTAAGTCAATAAACGCGCCATAATCCAAGGTATTCTTTACTTTTCCGGAAACTATGTCATCGACGTGAAAGCGGGTTCCAATGGAATCCCAGGGGTGAGGTTGCGTCGCTTTGTAGGAAAGAGAGATCCGCTTTTTTTCTTTGTCGATCTCTTTCACAACTACCGGAATTTGCTTTCCAGTTTCAACTATATCGCGAGGGTGTTGAATGTCTCTTTTCCAGGCTAGGTCCGAAATGTGAACCAGCCCTTCGATTCCCTCTTCTAATTCAACAAAAGCCCCAAAATCCATCAGATTTTTTACCGTGCCATTGTATTTTTGATTTACTTCATATCGTTGATCGACCGTTAGCCACGGGTCTTCTTTTCTCTGTTTCAACCCTAAACCGATCTTTCCTTTTTCTTGGTCGATCTTGAGGATTCTTGCTTCGATGGGATCCCCGGGCTTTACTACTTCACGAGGATTGTTTATAACGGACCAACTCAAATCATTCCGGTGAATCAACCCCTCAACCCCATCACCCAAATCGACAAATGCGCCATATTCAACGATTCTTGAAACAACGCCCTTAATCAAGTCATTTTCCTTGTATTTTGTTATGATCTCTTGGCGTCGCTTGGATTTAGATTCTTCGACCAAAGCTTTTTCGGAAACCACGATGTTTCGCCTGCGACGGTCGCATTCGGTAATAAGCATCGGGTAAGTCTTCCCTATACTCTCTTTAACGTTCTTGCCGTGAGAAAGCTGACTTTGGGGTAAAAAGGCTCTAATGCCTTGAATACTTACATCATAGCCGCCTTTAATTCTTTCTCTAATGACTCCGTCAACAGGTGTTTTTTGGGAGTGAGAATTTTGGATGTGGTCCCATGCGTCTCTTTCCTTGGCTTGTTTGCGGGAAAGAATCAACTGGCCCCTGCCATCATCAACTCGCTTAATAAATACCCTGATTTTGTCGCCCTTTTTCATCACGCGAGTTTCATCATCCCACTCTTCGCTTGAAAGAACTCCGTCACTTTTGTAACCAAGATTCACGTAAATCTCGGAAGGAGTGATGTCAATGACCGTGCCGGTGACGATGGAACCGTTTCGGATGGTTTGAAGCTCGCTACCCATCTTTTTCTCGAGCTCTTCCATCGTCAGATTGGAATCATCCTGCCCCTTTTCCTCTTTCGAGTATTCTTGTACCATCCCGGTCATGCTATTCACTTCTTCCATTTGGCCCTCCGTAGGTATTCCCAGCCTTGGCTGTGGCGATTTCAATAACTTTCTTCACCACCATTTCGATGTCCATATTGGTGGTATCTAAAAGAACCGCATCGTTAGCTTGTTTCAGGGGAGCGGTGGCGCGAGTTGAATCCGTTTCGTCGCGTTTTGAAATTTCATGTACCATAGTTTCAAGATTCCCTGAAAAGCCTTTTGAATGCAATTCGTTAAATCTTCTCTTTCCTCGCTCTTGGATTGAAGCGGTAAGAAAAATTTTGACGGCCGCGCTTGGAAAAACGACTGTTCCGATGTCTCGCCCGTCAACTACCCATTTCCCTTTTGCTCCGATGTCTCTCTGAAGTTTTGTCATCCATTCACGGATCTCCGGAATTTTCGAAACCTCTGAAACATGTTTCGAAACCTCCGGATTTCGAATATCTTCGGTGACATCATTATCGTCGAGAAATACTGACAAAAAGGAAGTTCCTGCCTTCTTCTCAAATTCAATCTTAGATGAACGAGTAAAGGAGTATAAGTCTTCGGGACGAGAGAAGTCAAGCTTGTTTTGAAGCACTTTAAGAGTGACCGCTCTATACATGGCGCCGGTATCGAGATAACCAAACCCCAATTCTTTGGCTACTTCTTTTGCGATTGTGCTTTTCCCGGCCCCCGCGGGCCCATCGATTGCGATTATCAAATCGTCCTCAATTCCCATTCTTCCCTGCGGCTTTTAAATTGAAACAACCGTACATTTTCTATGATCTAAGCAGTCATTGGCTAACACTCTATACCAAATTTGCAAAAGTTTCAAGGAAAACAACACCTTGTAAAATAACGATTTGCTTTTCAAGCATTCCAGAGCTTACCACCAACATGACTACTGAGGCTTAAAAGCTTTGAATAATTAAAGGTAAGCCAACCCCCAGATTGGAGTCAAAAAAATGGTATCTTCCCAGTAACTCAGGGGAATTTTTGATTTTTGATTGCTGATTTTTGATTTGTTTTGGGATGACCGAACGGAAGCGACGAAAATTCCCGTTCACGCACAAATCTGGCTCCCCTCCTCAAATCAAAAATTACACCTAACTTAAATGAGATGATAAAAAAAAATTAAGGAAAATATCAAGTTGTGACGAGTGATAAGAGAAGACCCATATTAGGGAAATTTCATGAACAATCGAAAAAAATACTTTTTAGCAGGCGCCGCGGCAGCGGGTTTTTGGGTGGCATCCACATTCGAAATCAATTCTCTCGAAGCATTATCCAAAATCCCCTGGAAATCGTATTCCCCGGAAATTCGTTTGGCCTATGATTTAGGGTTAATCAACCCTTCATTCATCCAAAGCGATCTTTGGGATTCGGGCATTACCCGACGAAATTTTTCTGTGGGTTTGGCCCAGGCGCTTCAATTAATAGGCTGCCCGGCGGGATCAACTCTAAGAGATCTCGAAGAATCCGGAATTTTCAAAATTCGCAGCCCTGAATTGCGCCTCTCTCGGAGAGAGGCGATTGAAGCACTTTGTCGGGCTGCAAACTACCTCTCGGAAAACGGTTTCATTTCTTTGGGCGTTGAAGGAAGAGGAAAATTCGCGGATTACAAAGTTCCAAATAAACTGAAGCATGCTATGGGATTCCTTGAAGAAAGAAAGATAGTAAAAGGCTATCAGGACGGCAAATTGCACGTTCTTAGGCAAACTTCCAATAGGGAGGCAATTTGCCTGTTGTATCGCTTTTACGAACAAACATCCATGGCCATTGCCCATGGAAAGAAAAGAGAAGGGTGCTATTTCGTTGACCTCCCAATGGACCACCCAATCATGGAAAGCGTAAATCTGCTTGAGAAAGCAGGGGCTTTTGAGTTTATTAGCCTTGGCTCCAGCTTTGATGGTTACAATTCAATGACTGTCGGTGATGCCGCGGGAATGGTTAGCGGGGTTCTTAAGCGTTGTCAAAAAGGAGCGTTTTTGGGTCAGATTCAAAACATTATTCGTGAATGCGAAAGTTCTTCCTTCCTTACAAGAGGGAAATTAGTTTTTCTCATGGAAATATTAATCAAATCGGCAAATGTCCCGGATGGAAATGAAATCGAGATAGCCTATTGCGATGTTTCAACCGAAGCCAAGGAAACGATTGCTTTGGAATCATTGGCGAAGGCCGGAATAAAATTCGGCTATTCTGATGGTCGATTTGCGGGTCACGAAGTTGTAAGCCGAATTGAAATTGTAAAAACCATCGAAGCCGTTATAAAACAAGTCGGGCTTTCCCCAAGCGAAGAAGAACCGGTTTCTCAATTGATTCCAACTATTCAAAACTATCCTGTTAAAACCGATTTTGAAAACTTTTCAAACATGATACGATCAAAGCAAGCCTTTATCCACAAATTATTGACCCGAAAGGCTCCGCATAGACGATAGGTTAATCAATCTTTAAGATTTAAGCAGTCGCCATAGGGGCAATTTTTGAAGTTTGAAGTTTGATTTTTGATTTGTGGATGAACGGGAGCTGAAGGCTAGAACGTTGAAATTTGGGTTATGGATCATGCGATTGGCGGATGTTTCGCCAAAAACTACTTCAGGTCGTGCTATTGTAAATCAGCTTGTTCGTTCCGGAACATGAATCCGCTGCCCCAAGACAAAGTTGTTCACATTTCCAAAGGAGTCGAAGAATTAACTGCAATCTTCGTCGCTTCCGTTCGGTCAGCCCAAAACAAATCAAAAATCAGCAATCAAAA
>JACPTH010000072.1 GCA_016192885.1 bacterium
CAGATTCGCCCCGGGATTCTTCCAGGGAATCGTCTAAATCCATTATTTTCCCATCCGTATCCCACAATATCACTTTTGAATTGGGAGGCAGCTCGGTTTTAATGTTTTGTAAAAGGCGTTTTATCTTAGCTTTATTCTGGAATTGTTGCTTAACATCGAACTGGAACCCTCTGATTATTTGTTGAAGAACCCTCTCATTGGAAACCTTTTGTCTCATCGAAAGAAGTTCGCGATTATAGAATTGAACCATTCCTTTTATTGAATCAGAAAAAACATCTTCAAGATAGATACTGTAACCTTTCAAAAAGGCGCATAAGGGGAAGAAAAAGAAAACAACGAAAATAATAGCGAAAATGGAACTTTGGTTCCTTCTGGAAAAACCATTAGAAGGTTTTTCCGAAAATGGGGGTACTTCGGAACCCCCATTGGCTTGGGGAGAAGAAACCTGATTTTCTTTGTTATTCATTTCAACCGTCTCAAAAAGTTCCTTTGCGAGTTACTAAGAATACCCCAAAACCTTGGCAAATTCAACGATTCTAAACCAGGGGTTTTTGAGCTTGAATTTCTCCAGTAAATTGTAGTATATTCCGGAGTCCGAAAAAAAATTGTTTGAGGAGGTTCCGATGAGTAAAGTTCACGAAGTGTACAAATGCGAGGCTTGTGGGGCCATTGTTTCCATTCTTCACGCCGCTGCGCCGAATGTTTTATGCTGCGGAAAACCTATGAAGCTAATGGTTGAAAACACAGTGGAAGCGTCAAAAGAAAAGCATATTCCGGTTATCGAAAAAACCGCCTCCGGAATAAAGGTCAAGGTCGGGAGCGTTCCCCACCCCATGGAGGAAAAGCATTACATCGAATGGATAGAAGTCATTTCGGAAGATGAGAAAAATGTGTCAATTCATTTTTTGAAACCAAGCGACAAACCCGAAACTGATTTCTGCAGCGGATTGAACGGGGGAAAAGCGCGAGCTTACTGCAATCTTCACGGTCTTTGGAAGTCATAGTTAGAAAAATTACAGACTTTAAAGATAATTCGGTTTCTTACAAAAGGCGCTTAAGAAAAATAAAGCGCCTTTTCATTTTGGCGCTCGCAGAAATGTTTTAGAATTGCGGTTGTTCCCTTCCCTGGTTCACGCAAAAACCCAAGCTTCACCAAGGCTAGCTCCAATAGCCCAATGACCGAAATTACATCTCGTTCTCCTATTGCCCCAATGGTAGCAATTCGAAATACTTTGTCGGCAATTTCTCCTTGCCCCCCCGCGATTAAAACCCCGTAATTTTTTCGAATTTCTTGTACAATCGCGGAAGGGTGAATTCCTTTCGGGGAATTAACGACCGTTAACACGTCAGATCGCGCATTTTCTTGCGTAAAGATGGTGAGTCCCATTTCCTCAATCGCCTTTCTGATTCCTGAGGCAAGGAATTTATAGTGGCAAATGAGATTTGAAAGACCTATGCCTTCTATTTTTTTCAGGGCTTCCG
>JACPTH010000073.1 GCA_016192885.1 bacterium
AAAGCGCCTCATTTTAACTATGTTGGGGATTCCATTTTGGGTTCCAATGTAAACCTTGGAGCCGGGACAAAACTTTCAAACCTTAAAAACGATGGAACTGAAGTAACCGTAAGAGTGGAAGAAAACACAATTAAAACCGGAATGAGAAAATTCGGGGCAATTCTTGGGGATGGGTCCATGTTGGGGTGCAATTCGGTTACCAACCCGGGTACAGTGATGGGGCAGGATGCTTGGGTTTATCCAAACGCGACGATTTCAGGGTTTTTTCCCTCGAAATGCATTGTGAAACTCAAGCAAAAAATTGAAACCGTTTGTAGAGCCTAATTTCTTTCAGATTCGGAATGGAAATTTTGTGATTTCATTTAATTTAGGTGTTTTATGCTAAAAAAGTTCGCCACTTTGTTGTGTGATTATAGTTTGAAATTGATGCCCGGAGAGCTTTTCATCATTCGTTCTCCCATTGGGGGGATACCGCTTGCCCGAGAGGTTTATTTAGAAGCAGTTTCACGAAGATGCCACCCATTTATCAGAATTCTAGATGAAGAAATGGAAAGCAGGTTTATAGATTCCGGAGATGATCGACAGCTTGACTTCCCTTCGCCCTATGCCGATTTTGAATCAAGAAAAGCCAATGCGATATTGACCATTTGGGCTAACCAAAACTCGAGTTATTTGGGAGGAGTTTCCGCTGAGAGAATTTCCAAAGCACGAAAAGCTGAAAGGAAAACCCGCGAACGCTTCTTTCGCAGAATGGCGAGAGGGGAATTACGATGGTGCGGAACCTTGTTTCCAACCCAAGCTGCGGCTCAAGATGCGGGTCTATCCCAAGAACTTCTACTTCATCGTCTTTCAAAAGCGAAAATTTTAAAGCTCCATGGGAAGGGTACCGACTTTACCCTGGATGTTTCAGGTAGAAAGTGGGTTAGTGCGATTGGGTTGGAAAACATGCCTGATGGAGAGGTTTTTACAAGCCCCCATGAAAACAGCGCTCAGGGAGTGATTCACTTTCAATACCCGAGCAGGTATAATGGCCAACTTGTCGGGGATATTTGCTTGGAGTTCAAGGATGGAAAAGTAACGAGGGCCGTTGCGAGCCAAAATCAAAGTTTCCTTGAAAAAATGCTTGACACCGATTTTGGAGCCCGAAAGCTGGGAGAAATTGCGATAGGGACAAATTTTGGAATAGATCGATTTACCGGCGAGACCCTATTTGATGAGAAAATTGGGGGAACAGTTCATGCCGCGTTAGGGGCAGGTTTTGAAGAAACCGGGGGAAAGAACAAATCGGTCATACATTGGGATTTAATCCACAGCTTGAAAAGCGGGGGATCCTTGGAGGCTGACGGGAAGCCGATAATTGTCGATGGACATTTTGTACAACAAGTTTAACGCGAAAAAAGAAAATGAAAGGAAGATCTTAAAATGAGCTCTTCCCATTTGGGTGTTTCATCTCCGTCCTTAGGAGCTTTAAGAGACCGAATTTCCGCCCTTAAGGATAAAGAACGCTCTTGGAAATATTGTGTTCCTGGGGCATGGAGGCCGGTGGGGAAGTTGTTTGAAAAAACCGAACCAAAATCCTTTGTTCAACCTTACTCATTTTTTCTAGAGCATGTAAACGCGATTGAAATGTATAGGTCTCCCCTTGTAACCGATCCAAGCGGATCAATTAATAGCCAGTTATCCACCGGAACAGGAGGCTCATGGGTCGAAAAAGAAATAATTTATAACCTTTTTGTTCGCCTTTCGACGTCCTTCGACCATAACCAAGATGGAATTCTAGGCGGCTCCCCCAAAGATATAAGCTTAAACCCCGAGGGAATCCGGGAATCGGGGACTTTTCTAAAAAGTATTGCCTTGCTAGGACACATTAAAAACCTTGGGGCAACCACTATTCATCTATTGCCCGTAACCACAATCGGCCGGGACGGCAACAAAGGGAATCTAGGTTCTCCCTATGCGATAAAAAATGTTTACACCCTTGAACCTTCTCTTGCCGACCCGTTGGTGGAAATGTCGGTTGAAGAACAATTTAAAGCGTTTGTAGAAGCCTGTCACATGCTTGGTTTAAGGGTAATTTGCGAGTTTGTTTTCCGAACCGCAAGCAAAGACGCCGATTGGGTGAAGGAGCACCCGGAATGGTTTTATTGGATCGATGCAAAGATACAAGATCGAAACCCGCAGGATGTCGGAGAAGAAACTCAAAAATTGAAGTATGGAAACCCTGTTTTTTCCAAAGAGCAACTTGTTTCAATTAAAGAGAAAGTTTCAAAGTGCGATTTTTTTGGTCTTCCGGAACCTCCCGTTGAGTATCGAAGGTTTTTTAAGCTTCCACCCTCCAAGGACAAAATCAAAATAAACGAAAAAGGGCAATATAGGGGTTTTTCCCTTGACCCGGAAAATGAGGAGATGGTTGAAACCCGTATTCCAGGGGCCTTTGCTGATTGGCCCCCTGACGACACTCAACCTCCCTGGGGAGATGTGACCTACCTTCGAATGTATCTAGATGAGAACCTTGAAAAGCCAAGGTTTAATTACATTTCTTACAACACTATTCGTATGTATGAGACCACATTCGCCAAAAAGGAACTTGCGAATCTCGGAGAATTTTGAAATCGAAGAAAGCAGCGTAAAAGCCGGATACAATGCGGTCGTAGGTTACGCATGGTGGGTGGAGTACAAGCGAGACGGCCTTAATGAGCTTTTGCAACACGTCGGAATAAAAGGGGTCGCTCTTCCTTTCCTTGGAGCCGTTGAAAATCATAATACTCCTCGGGCCGCCGATCGCGCCGGCGGAGAAAAGTATTCAAAATATGCTTTTCTTCTAAATTGCTTGTTGCCCCGGGCGATCCCGTTTATTCACTCCGGGTTCGAGCTTGGCGAAACCACCCCGGTAAACACGGGGCTTGATTTTAGTAGCAGCGATTTAAAACGCCTGAATGGAAAACCCCTTCCTTTGTTTGATTTGGCCGGTTTTGACTGGAATCGAGACACCTCCGTTTTACCCTTCACCAAAAGAGCATTGGAGATTTATCGCGAGTACTCCGAAGTTTTAAGAAATCCGGCGCGAGAATCGTTTGTATTGCTTAAATCAAACCACCCCGATGTTTTCGCTTTCATTCGAAAAAACAATACCGAAAGTCTCTTGTACTTATTGAATCGCGATTGGGAAAACGTCCATGATTGTCAGATTTCCCTTCATAGATATTTGGGTGAAGATCAGAAAGAAATTCGAAACCTTCTTTCAGGTTTTTACGGCGATACGAAATATTCCGTGAAAGACCGTGTTTTTCATTGTTGTCTCGGAGCCGGCGAAATGTTGCTTTTGACCTGGTAGGAATTATCGTTTAATTGTAAGCGTTCACTTGGTAAGGTAAGAAAATTTTGATACATAGCGAGTTTCGCGAATTTGGAGCCGTGCGGCGGCGACCGCGGGGGAGGTTAAATGCGGTGAACTTTCGCACTTCTTTCAAAGAAGGTTTTGCAGTTTTCGCGGAAAGACATTAGTGGAGCTGACCGAAATGATCTGCAAGCGAATCCCAAGGCTTGCCATGGCCATCCAGGAAGGATGGTCACCCCGCAGATCGCCATGGATGGCGATTCGAAGGGGTTTTGGCAAAAGCTTGGAGATGAGCTGGAAGTTATCATTTCGAGTTAGCGTAACGAAGTCTTGGAGCGAATTCCGCAAAACCCAAACAAAAAAGCGCGAAAGTTCACATGCGTATTCATTACGCATTTTT
>JACPTH010000173.1 GCA_016192885.1 bacterium
CATGGCGACAAAAAGATTCCAAGGAACTTCAGCCTCGATTTGATGAGATTTTTAATAGTTCAAAATCTCCACCGGCTTTGAAAGCCATGGCGCTAAGGACTGCAAAAAGATTGGAGATTCCGGGTTTTTCTGAAAGTTGCGAGAGATTCCTAAAGGATTCAAATGTTCCCTTGGTAACCGCCGCTTTAGAATACCTTGGAAGGTTCGAACCTGATAAGATTTTTCCTATATTAGGAAAGTTCTTGCAGGCCCCCGATCCATGGTTGAAATCCGCGGCTTTACGCCTAATTCAACAATATGATCCTTCCCAGGCAATTTCAGCTCTTTCCGCCATGCTGCTAGGAAAAAATCCAAGACATTTTGCCCCGGCTCTTGCCTGCACCGTTTATTTTGATTTTTCACTTGTTCGGGGGATAATTTCCGATTTTTTGGCCACAAACCCTGACCGCAATTTGCTTGAATCGGGCTTATGTCTTTTCCAAGCCAATCCAGACCCTGAGAATTTATTCGCTCTTTTTCAAATTGAGGAAAAATTGCCTTGCGAATCCGCGCAGTCGGTAAAATTGGTTCGGCGACAATGCGAAGCATTTCTAGTCTCCGCGGGGCTTTTAAAACCGGGCCAAAGTGAAAAGCATCAAGAGGAATTCACCCAACGTTCGGCCCAGAAAAAAGCAAAAAAATCCGCTACTCCGGCTCCTTACTCCGTCGCCGGGTTAAAAACCGCTCGAATCGAGCCGGGGAGAAAATTTCTTTCAGGGGTAACTTCTGAATTTATGGTTCAAAGTGGAGTGGTTTGTTTGTCCCTTTTTGGATTAGGATTATTATTTTGGTTTGTCGCGTTTTCTTCATCCGAAACTTCGAACAAAGGTTCACATTCACGCAAGGCGCTTTCCACTGTAGCAAATGTAATTAAAGGCCAAGTTACGGAAAAGAATGGTGACGACATCGTAATTATTTCACAAGAAGGGGAAAAGTATATTTTAATCTCCGATTCCGGCTGGTCGGCGGATTTACAACCTGGGAATCTAGTATTGGCCGAGGTTATTCCCTACCGCTCTTCCTTTGACGGCGCAATCATTGCGAATCCAAAATCAATAAAAATCTTGGAAGAGAGCCGGTAGAAACCAACCTTCATTCACCAAATCACGCAGCGAGGAAAAGCAAATGTGTAGCGATAAACAAAAACCCGTCGGATCGATCGTGCCCGGTAGCATCCAAACCGGCGACGTAGAAAATGTTTCGGTAATTTCAGTAAATGGATATTACGAAAAAGAGCTAGGCGCACAAGTTTTTCAACAAGCCGATGCCCTCCTCCAAAAAGGAAAGATAAACTTCATCATCGATTTTTCCGCTTGCACGCTAATAAATAGCCCGGGGGTCGCGTCATTACTGACTTTGACCATGAAAGTAAGCCAAGATTTTAGAGGAAGGGTCTTTATTGTGGGTCTTGATGCGCTCAAAACAAAAGTCTTAAATATGGCAGGTGTTTCTTCCTTGGCTGAGATTCAGCCAACTCTTTCCGACGGACTAAAAAAAGTTAAAGAATCAAACAGTTGAAGTATAAATTTTTCCAAAGCCGAAAAGGAGTTTTGGTTTATCTCGCAATTTTCGCGATAATCGTTATTTCCACTTTAACAATTGCTTTTCACCAGGTATCCATTGAGGCCCAATTTACTTCCCACCGTTTTGAATTAGCTGAAATTGCCAGACAAATCGCGAAATCCGCGATTGACGAAGCCTATTTTGGTTTAAAGACGGATGTTGATGAGACATTCTCAATTTCAAAAAAAAAACCGAAGAGCAAAGAGGATTTCCGAGGCTTGATTCTAAGTTTTTCTCCGGGGCAAAAACCTCCGGTCGCGAAAGAGATTCCCACCCCTAAGACTCAAGAAGAAGCGAAAAAATGGCTGGAGAAGGTTGCCGCGGTAGATGTTAAAGCGGAGATTGGTTTCGTAGATTTCCGCAATAAAGCCGAATACGATTTCGATGGTAGTAAGCCTCCGACATTTGAATTTCACCGAAATGAAGGGATGGGAACCTTAGAGATTTCCGCAAGAGTAACCCTAAAAAAGGGTGGGAAAATTGTCGCCTCGTGTCGATTGGCGCGGCATCATGAATACAAGGTATTTTGCCTGGTTTCGGGCTCAACAAACCGAACAAAATATCACCAAAGTTTTCTTCTTGATTATGCCTTGTTCGTGCAGGAGAACGAGAGTTTTCCCAATTTTGCGACAATCACCACGGAGTTGATCGTTTCTCCAAGTAACGACACTTCAAAACCCGGAAAAATTTTCTCTCAGAACACCGAATATACCATGGCCGCCTCGCCCTGGAACTTGGAAGACGATCTCACGGGTACTCCTATTTATACGCCTAATCCGAATCAACCCAAGTTTTATGATGCCCGCAATCCAGGAACCCCCCTTTCATCGGTTATCGACCCCAAATTTCAGCCATTTGCATTTAGGAACCTTGATTCCCAAAGATTTAAAGATCAAGGTGATCTTGAAAGGGCCGGCATTCTGGATTCCTCCTCAGGGATGCTAAATCTTTCCGGAATGATCGCCGTTGAAGGCGCTACCTTAGACACCGACCAAGAAATTCAAGCGGGTCTTTTTGCGATCCATAACCCAAGATTTTTTGTTTCCGGCCCCTCAGGAGGAGCTCCATGTATCGGGGGTTCACAGCATAACCCAAATTGCGGAACCGTAAAACTTGGAACCCCGAAAACCGTGGCCAATATTTTAGGGTGTCTTGGGGCAAGAAAATTAATCGATACCGACCCTGTACCAAATTGGCCCGCGACGGATTCTTCCATTAATGTTTCCTACGATCCTGTGTTTCAACAGGATAAACCAAATGAAGTGTTTCAGATTGATATCGGCCCCAGGATAAATTTTCAAAGATTGACCGCCGAAGTGAAAAATGAAAACAACCCCAAGAGCCCAACGAAATAAGGGGTTTTCCCTTATAGAACTTTTGATCGCGATTTTTTTTCTTGCGATTGCCCTTTTGGCGTTTTTGGTTTTGAGTTCGTATTCAAACCGTGGAACCATGGACGCCTACGCTGAGATAATGGCTTTATCGCTTGCGCGGGAACCTATCGAAATCGCTCGAACCCTTGGTTTCAAGTGGCTGCAAAAGTTCAAGGATAAAAGCCCTTTTAAGGAAAGGTTCGGGACGATAAAGGAGAAGGATTTTAAATATCCTGAGGACGCCCATTTGTTTAATAGAACGGTCAAGATTTCCGACCCTCCAATTAAAATAAAACTTAACGGCAAAGACGTTGCGGCAGCGTTGTGCATTACGGTTGAAGTTAAAATGAGAGAGGGGTGGGCGAGGCAATCCAAAGACAAAGTGGTTCTTCACGCCCTAATATGGGATTCTCCATAATGAGAGCGAAATTTAACTTTTTCAATAAGCATTGTTTCACTCTTGTTGAAGTTTTGGTTGTAATGGCCATTGGCATTATGATCCTAGGGGCGCTTTTTCGAATCCTTAAATCCGGGACGCGTTCGGCAATGCGCGGAATGGTTCAAATTGAAACAACGCTTCTTGCAAGGAGAATTTTACAACAAGTTCGTAACGACTTAGAGCTTTCCTGTTGTAAAACACCCGAAACTTCAGATCAAGATGGTGAGATTGCATTATCCATTTTTTTTAAAGACTATTGGGGTGAAACAAAAAAAGACCCCTTCTCTTTTTCTTTTCTAAGTTTTCCGATTGATTGCAAACAGGAAGATGTAGTCCCGCCGGATGATCTCGCCAAAATTGAGAACAAACGTGAACCTTGCAGGATTACCTACTCCCTAAAACCTTCTAATAATCCATTCTTCAAGACTCTTACCCGTTCGGAGAAATTCAAGGGTATTCTCAAAACACGGATTTTAAGCGAGAAAGTTAACTATATGGATATCATTAAATCAGATCTGCTAAAGGAACCAGGTTTTGATTCTTTAGTTAATACAGGCGATCAAAAAGGTTTGCCTACGAAATGTGAATATTTTTTTGTAAAACTTCAACTTTGCGAAACTTTTCAGCGCTCAGGCGCTCCGACCTTAAAAGGTGACCGAGTAATTCGCGAGGAAGGGGTAATTGTTGCCGATTTTTTCGATGTAGTAATTCCGGATTTCCTTACCCAATATTGGAAACAGCAACCCAGGCGGTTTAACTACCACTCCCATGTAAACGAACCTGCCTCCCCCTGAACTTCTATGGATTTCTAGTCCAGCGAAAACCTCGAAATTTTGTGAACAACTTTCTAAAAGCTTTTTTGGTGGTTTTTTTTCTATGTGGATTCCCTTTAATTTTTATTGGAATCACCCTGCATTATGTCTTAGATCTCGAGCAAAAGAAATTGGAAACCGCCTTGTTTTCACGTATTGATTTGAAACTTGCAAAATTCCAAACATTCAGCTCGCAAGAAACCTTCCTAAGATCTTTCTTAACAAGTTTTGGAAAAAGAAGCGATAAAAACGGCCTTTCAAACGACCATTTGATAAAAAAAATTAAAAATGTAAATAAAGAATTTCCACTTCTTTTTTCTTTTATTCTTTTTGACCGAAGCGGAGAGTTGATTTATCAAGACATTTCCAATAACTCCGAATGGATTTCCAAAAAGCTATTGTTCCTCTTAAGAAAGTATTATCAATCCGGAGAAGACCATTTTCAGGGTTATTTTCCGGTATTGTCGAATTTTATCGGATGTAGCGTCAAAAGGGTGCAAAGGATTCTAGAAAGGCCCGATTTAATTGAAACTTCCAGTAAACCTCAAAAATCATGGTTTTTTTACTACTTAGGCACCAATTTTTCTTTTTTTGCGCATATCCACCGTGTCGGCTACCCTCCCATGATGCCTCTCCGAAAAGCAATTCAAAGACCCCCGAAAGATGGAATCATAATTAGCCTGGTAGATATGGGATCAAAGCAAGTTTATTCTCTCGGCGATGAAAAAGTTAAAGTTTTGATTGAGAACGTAGCCTTCAGATTTGAACAGGAACCTAGAGTCCACCTAAGTGAAAATGGGCGACTTTGGTCTTCCATAATTTTGGATTCCCGGTTTCGCTTAATAGCCTCTTCATTGGATGAAACCTTCAAAACCACCGGACGATTAAAAAGAGTCTTTTATTTGTCCGTGATCTTGGTTTTACTTTTTTCATTCTGGACAGTTTTGACCTTTCTAAAAAGAACCTCCATTCCCTATATTTCCCTGCGGTGGAAACTTTTAGTTCTTTTCCTTCTATCTTCAGGCTTACCGCTCTTAATTCTTGCTTTTACGGTGATGGTTTATCTCGACCAGCGAACCCAAAGCCTCAAGCAAGATGCCTGGGTGCAATCCGGCGAGATCCTCAGGGCGTTTGACTCAAAATTTCCGGTGGCTCTTAGGGATTGTCAAGCCGCCCTTCAAAAAATTTTGTCGGAGACTAATTTAAACTTGAGCGGAGGATTGAAAAATCTTGAAGCTCGAATCAAGGAGTTTAGAACCAATTATAAATGTTCGACCTTCAAATTAATGTCAAACGCAACCGATTCATTTTTACTTTCTGATGCAAGGAAAGAGGCACAGAGCGGAAAAATTTTCCAAACCATCATGCTTAACGTCTTAAGGCAGTTAAATGGGGAAACCGAGAAGAATTCCAACAATATGCTCGCTCTTGAAACCGACCTTTTTCTAAGTTCATTTGTTGGGCAAGAAATGTCCGATTTAATCGATAACATTCTACTTTCCCTCGGGACAATTTTTAAAATGGACCTGGCCCTTAATAGCTGGTATGTCTTTATCGATACGATTAAAGACAAGAACGGTTTTTCAAGTCACATTTTCGCCGTGACCTGGGACAGAGTTGATATCGTAGGTTATTACCTTAGAAAGTGCTTTCCGTTTAAACCGCTCGAAGACGGCACGGAACTGTTCGCGATTGACACAAACCCGGTTTGGGTTAAAGAAATGGTCCCTGGAACAAACTCATCCACCTTCAAACGCAGATTCCGCTGCTTTCCCCGCAAACCTGTCAGCAAATCATTTAGAAGATTTATTCAAAGCCTGTTAAAAAACCGACGGGTTTCACAGGATTTGCTCGTTTATAAAAAGGTCAACTTCCTTGCAACGGGGGTTCCGGGAAAGCTTTTGGAAAACCTTATCCTTGTGGCTCTTAAACCTGAAAGTCCGATTCGGCATGAAATTGATTTCTTACGTTCAAGACTGCTTCTTTTCGGATTATTCAGTCTTGGCTTTACATCCTTCTTGGGGATTTTTCTGGCAAAGAAATTTTTAGGCCCTATTAATGAACTTGCCAATGGAGTGGTTGCGGTAAAAGAAAAGAAATTTGCCTTTCGTTTACCGAACCAAGATCCCGATGAATTAGGAGATCTTTCCGCCCTCTTTAACAACATGATGGAAAGCCTCTATGAAGTCAGCATGGGTCGTGAAGTACAAGAAAAGCTGTTTCCTAAAAAGAAATTGTGCGTTGGAGAATACCAAGTGTTTGGATTGTCCAAGCCCGCAACCGAATTAGGGGGGGATTATTTCGACTATCTACCCATCGG
>JACPTH010000389.1 GCA_016192885.1 bacterium
ACACCGGGAAAATCGGTCCAAATACGGAATTGACAAAGTTCTTCCCCCTAAAATACGCTGACGAAACGGATACGATCAAACAAATTCATGAGATTCTCGGAGTCGTGCAAAAATCACAGAGCGGTAATTCCACCGACTCCAAGGAAATAGAATCTACGCGGCTTGTTCCGATAAAACAAACTCATGCTATTATGGTTTCAACAAAATCTCAGGATATACTTAATAAAATCGCAAGTCTGGTGCCCTACCTGGACCAGAAAATAGTTACTGAATCGGGAAATGTCCGAATAATTCGGATTTTAAACTCCGATGCGAAAACCATCGCAGATACGCTTACCGGCCTGGTTCAAAGCAAGTTGAAGGGAGGAGCGAATCCCAAGCCTGAGAACATCACGTTCTTTCCGGATACTCAGACGAATTCAATTTTAGTGACCGGAGCACCGCAGGTGTTTTCCCAGTATGAACCTATCCTAAAATCGCTGGATATTATGAGCCCGCAAATTTTTGTAGAGATCTTAATCGCGGAGATCAGCGGAAGCCTTTCCAAGCATCTCGGAATTGAATGGATCGCCCTTCAAAAAGATAAAACGGGAATGCACGGGTTCGGAGCTACCAACTTCGGTCTCAAAAGCCAAACCCTTTCAGCCCAGGGAATGCAAATCGGTTTACTCAAAGATCCGGTGGATTTGCAGAAAATCAAGGATTCCGATGTAACCGAACTTTCAAAAATTAAAGCCCTTATCAACCTTTATCAAAACGATTCCGATTTTAACATTCTTTCAACGCCGCAGATTCTCACAACCAATAATGAAGAATCCAAGTTCACGGTCGGCGAAGTAGTAGCGCTTCCTCAAGGCTTTACGAAAGACCGCGATTCAGGCAGATTCGATCTTACAAATTTCAAATACGAAGATGTCGGATTAACTTTGGCCATTACGCCGAGCGTAAAATCGAATGAAGTGATTACATTGAAAATCAACCAGGAGATCAAAAAGCGACAAGAGGAAAACCTTTACCAATTCAATGTTCCGGTTCTTACCAAACGCCAGATGGAAACGAAGATAACTGTTCCCAACCATGAAACCATTGTAATAGGCGGTTTGATGCGGGAGGATAAAACCTCGGTTGTCGATAGCATACCGTTGTTCTCCAATATTCCCTTGATCGGAAAAGCCTTTAAAAATAAAAGGCGAACGACCCAAAAGACGAATCTTCTGGTCATCTTAACCCCACATATACTTTCAACTCCGAAAGAGGTAAGCAATTTCAACATAACCGATTTAAAAAGTAATAAGAAAGCGCAAATTTTAATTGAAAAAATGGAAACTCGCGAAACTTCGGAAAAAATGGAAGAATCGAAGCGCAATGGTTCGATCGTAAACCCCCAATCCGCGATGAAAAGCGAAGTTGGAAATAGCGAGAAAATCGATGCGGCAAAAAAGTTATCAGCAGCGGATGCGAACAAAACTTTTAGGAATCGCTTGACTCAAATGTTGGAAAAGGCGAAGACGGCTTTTGGGTCGTTGAAAGGAAAGGAAAATAAGAGGGCTCCAACCAAACCCGATGCATAACAGCCTTTCCGCTTGAGTTACACCCATTTCAGAAAATCCTGGGGTTTTTAAATCTTTTTGCATTTTTGGTGAAGGTTTTAGATCTCTCACATTCGTTCGAGATGACAAGATTAATCCTTAAGTTAATGGCAGTGACGCGCCCCCTCTCGACAAGCGAAGTGAATTCGCTTGTCTCACTCCCCGCGGTCAGGCGCGGTACGCCCTCCAAAATATGTTTTCAGCTATATCTGGTAGCGCCAATTTTCAGTCCGTAGGATGCGATTAAGCGCATTAACTCCCTTGAGCCGCCAAGGCGCATCCTAGTGCGCTAAGTGAGTATGGGTAAATTTGACAAACGTCTTCTTCTTGGATACACTTAGTAATGCCGGTAAACTCCGGAGAGGAGGTTGTTTATGGCTGTTTTGAAAACAAATCTAGTTAAAATTGGGAATTCCCAGGGAATTCGGATTCCAAAGGCTGTCCTTCGGCAAATCAAGTTTGTTGATGAAATAGAAATGGAAATCAAGAAGGATTGTCTTGTCTTGAAACCTGCCTCTAATTTGCGAGCTGGATGGGCGGAAGCTTTTCATAAGGCGAATGCCAAGGAAAAGGTTCATGATTCTGAACTCGATGTTCGCGATCCTGAACTCGATGCGTGGGAAAGTTTGCCCAATGAAAATGATGAAGAAGAGTGGACATGGAAATAAAAAAATTTGATGTTTTTCTTGTTTCCTTTGATCCGACGATTGGCTCGGAGATCGGCAAATCCAGACCAGCGGTGGTAATTTCTCCGGATGAAATGAATCATTCCCTCAATACAATAGTTGTCGCACCGCTGACATCCACTCAAAAAAAATACCCTACAAGGATTGAAATAAACTTTGAAAAAGTTCAGGGGGATATTGCTTTGGATCAAACTAGGACAATCGACAAAAAGAGGCTCAGGAAAAGGTTGAGCAAAATTGATGAAAGACTTCATGAAAAGATATGTGATGTTTTGGTTAGGATGTTTGGAAAATAGCGTGTAAAGTTTGTCTTAGAGGATGCAGCAATTTGGTGAGCGAAGAATTTGGAGAGATCGACGGCCTCGGCGGTCCGCCGAAGAAAAGAAGTTAATCGCAAAAACTTCCAGGAAAAACCTATTTCGATCGGTGTTTCAACAGGGCCGGCAAGAAGGATGGCAGGAGGGGAGCCAAGAGGGGTAAGCCAAGTTGCTGATCGCGCGATTGGAAAAGAAATTCGGGGTGTTGAGTAACTCCAATCGGAACCGGATTACGTCCGCAGACCCAGACAGGCTGCTTGGTTGGGGTGAACGTCTCATGATCGTCGGAAGTCTTAAGGAAGTTTTCGATTAATCATTACCGCATCAATTTCACAGCATGCGCTAAGGCGCACCCTATCTTCTTACTCATAAAGAACAAATTTTCCGTGGAATAATCGGAATCGCTCCTTGACAAGACCATATTTCAATGGGTATTATACGCATCATGACCAATCGTGAAATCTTGTTCAAACACCAAACCAAACCCCGCAAAGTGACTGTAATTCATCCGGTAAAAGACCTTCCCATTGATGTTCTGAAATCAATTTTTGACCAAGCCGGATGGGATTGGAGAAAACGATGAAATTTCCAGTAGCGGTTTTTAAAGACCCCAAATCTGATTTTGGCGTTATTATTCCGGATCTCCCCGGCTGCTTTTCAGCCGGTGATTCGTTTGAAAATGCCATTGAAAGTGTAAAGGAGGCAATTGAATGCCACATTGAAGGCATGATTAAGGATGAAGAGGCAATTCCCAGCCCCAAGAAAATAGACGTGCATCAAAAAAATCTAAAATATAAAAATGCTGTTTGGGCAATGGTTGAGATTGATTTGTCAGTTTTATCCGATAAAGCAAAAATTCCCGAACGAATTCTCGCTTCTATTGACAAATTCGCGAAAAAACAAGGAGAAACCAGATCCGGCTTTCTCGCCAGGGCGGCACTCGAATTCATCGCGAATCATTAGAAACAACAAAAATTATTTGTGGGAGAGGATTTAGATATTGATCAGCATAATTCAATAAAGGCTTGGGGGAAGTTAGCAAGGATGTTTTCGTCTTTGGTGAGAAGACGGGCTCCGTCTGTTTTGGCGTTGGCAACAATGATCCTGTCAAATGGATCGCGTGTCCATGTTTCAAAATGAGACTGCCTGATTACCTGATGAAAGCTGGAAGCGGAGATTTTTAGTCCCAAGCGTTCCATTAGTTCGGTCACGACTACCTTCCCAGGAAATTTCAAACGACCAATTTCACAAAGAAACTGAATTTCCATTTCAACTATTGGGGATACCTGTAAAATACTTCGTTCGGAGGTTTTCTTATATCTTTTGAGGCGGGAAGTCCATTCACCTGAGAATAACCAAATCGCAATGTGCGTGTCTAGGTGAATGGTTTCCATTCTTTGCTCCACTCGATGTGAACCAAGTCATCCGGATCTCCAATAATGCAATCCGGGTGAGGTATTAAATTCTTGAGGTCACAATTTTGTTTTTCCGGGAGAATTCTTAAAGTCTTTCCCCTGCGTTTGATTTCTATGACTTCACCGGTGTCCAAGGCCCGATCGAGAAGTTTATACAGGTTTTGCCTAAGCTGGGTCGCAGTTACAACCATAATACCCTCCAAGCGTACGTACGCTAAACTTGAATATATGAAATCACTTAATTTTGTCAAGAAGACTTTCTTTGTATTTCAATAACTCGGGGTAACCGTAATTCGAACAAATTTTCTGGATTCCCCGATCAAGTCGGATGAGAAGAATGACACGGGCAAATGGGATTTCGTCATTCTCGCGAAAGCGGGAATCCAGGGTTTTTTCCCCTTCATATCCGAAAGAGGTGAAATTAAATTTTGTTTTCGATCCGCGGTGAAAAATGTTAAAATCAGTTTTATGAAACGAGTTGAAGTGTTAAGTATTTAAAAATTTCAATTAAACCGCCTCACAAGGGACTTCAAGGTCAAGTCATTATCCCTTTTTGGTTCGGTCGCTCGGGATGACGCGACGGAAAAGAGTGATATCGACCTTTTGGTGGAGTTTGAAAGACCCACGGGTTGTTTGGGGCTAGTTGGATTACAGCAATATCTTGAATCTCTTTTTTCGCGTCCGGTAGATGTTGTCACTCCGGGCGGATTAAAAGCCTCAATGAGATCCTTTGTGGAAAAAGAATTGATCCATGTCGTCTAGGAGATGGGAAGATCGCATCCAGGGTATTTTTGACGCGATCCACGAAATTCAGAGTTTTTCGAAAGGGATGTCTTTCGATGATTTTAAGGCGGATCCCAAGACCCTGAAAGCCGTTATTGCCGATCTTAGCATTCTTGGTGAAGTAGCATGCTTTGTTCCTGAAAAGATTGCAGAATCTCGACCAGATGTTCCATGGGCGAAAATGCGCGGAATAAGGAATCGAATCATTCATGGTTCCTTTTGTGTTGATCCAATAATTCTTTGGGATACGATTCGAAACGAACTTCCCTCAATACTTCCTTCTTTGGAGAGATTGTTGGCTGGAACAAATCCGTCGCAACCTTATCCCGAGTCGTAGCTTACGGGTTACTCTTTACTCTTCTTTCTTTCGATTTACCCGCCGGTATCCACTTTGCCATGAGCGCGAAGTGTGGGTTAGTGCAGCAATTCGGTGAGCGAAGAATTGGGGTAGGGATCGAGGGCCTCGGCGATCCGCCGAAGAAAAGAAATTAATCGACAAAACTTCCATCGAAAAACCTCTTTCGATCGGGGTTTCAAAACTCACAGAATTGCTTGCGTGCCATAACGAACCGAAACAATTCGGACGCGAAATCACCATTTTGAACTTGAACCGGGGGGGCTGGTTGGTGGTGGTGCCGTCACCAAGCTGGCCGTAATCGTTACTGCCCCACATCCAAAGCGTTTCATCCTTCTTTTGTGCCCAATTGTACCCGTATTTTCCTATTGCTACCACGAACAATCCCCAAAGATTCGAAAGTTTTCCGCCTGCCTCATGGGTCTGATTGGTTCCATTGATGGGGCTGTTGCTGTAATTAAATATGATGCCACCAGAGTCCCAAGGATTTCTGGGTTAAGTTCTGAATGTTTACTATTTTTGATGCCGA
>JACPTH010000224.1 GCA_016192885.1 bacterium
CCGGAGTTACTTGATCGGTGGGTTCGAAGACTCGAGTTGAACCACGATTTAATGGCTATTCCAAGAGGGCAGGTTTTGCACATTTCCGCAGGGAACGTTTTTGTGGGGGCGGTTGATAGTTTAGTATCTGGGATTATTACAAAAAATGTAAATCTTTTAAAAATGTCCGGTTCCGATCCGGTTTTCCCCATCTTATTCGTCGAAAGCTTGAGGGAAGCTGATCCTGAGAATTTAATTTGGAAAAATCAAGCTGTTCTTCAGTGGAAAGGCGGAGATTCAGCGATTGAGAAACCATTGCTTAACGCGGGGTTCACCGTCGTTTTTTGGGGCGGAAGCGAGGCGTTAAAATCCGTTCGCTCGCAAATAGGCTTAGATTCAAAGCTGATTGAAAATGGGCCTCGATATTCTTTTGCGATCGCCGAGGGCGGCATTTTGAAAGGGGAAGGAGCAATTTCCGCGTTCGAAGGTTTGGCGCTTGACATATGCCGTTGGGACCAACAAGCCTGCTCCTCCCCGCATGTCGTTTATGTGATCGACAACGATAAATCGTCCTCTTTTTTCTTAATGGATCAATTGGCAAACCGGTTGGAAATTTTATCTCAGGAATTACCCCTTGGTTTACTTGAATTTGACGAGAAAGTTGAAATCCGCAAAGTTCGTGAATTGGCTATAATGGCCGAAATCAATGGAAAGGGCCGTTTTTTAGGGCCGCCAAGGTTCGATTTTTCGTTGGTTTTCGAGGATGATCCGGCATTCAAAATATCTTGCCTTAATCGCACTTTGTTTATTAAGCGGGTTCGCTCATTTGATGAAATCATCACCCAAATCTTCCCCATTTCAGCTTACCTTCAAACGGTAGGTATTTTGGCGCCATCCCCCCAAAAACAAATTTTTGAGAAAAAGCTTTTGGACGCCGGCGCGAAAAGGTTTACAAATTGGGGTGGGATGAGCGAAGGAAAGGACGGCGCTCCGCATGAAGGTTCCTTTCTTCTTGCAAATCTAGTGAACTGGGTAAAAATAGAATCGATGAATTTTTTGAAAAGATTGGATCTTCTCCGCATTACAAAAACATTTTAAACCGGATTCCCGGGAAAGGCTTTAAACGCCTGTTCTCTTTTCCGCTTTTAGACCGAGAAACTTTCTATGAGAAATCCCCGCCATGTTCGAAAGATATCCTTACCTCGCGGTTAAAAAATGCTTACGTGTATGCCTCCGGGGGGACCACAGGCGATGCGAAATACACGTTTTATTCAAATGAGGAATATCGAAACGCTACCGATGTGCTTGCGTTTATTTATCGGGAGGCTGGAATTGTCGAGCAGGACATAGTCGGAAATCTTTTTGTTGCGGGTAATCTTTGGACAAGTTTTAACGTTGCGGGGCGCGCCCTGGAGAATATCGGATGCCTTCAATTGCCTATAGGAGGTACGACTTCTTTTGAAAATATGATAAAGTATCTGGAAACCTTCCAAGTAACGGCTTTGGTTGGCCTTCCATCAATAATGGTTAAACTTGCTGAAGAGGTGAAATCGCGAAAATCTTCCTTAAGAATTTCAAAGATCCTTTATGGCGGGGAGCATCTTAGACCTGCAACAATAGCCTATTTAAAGGGAATTCTGGGTTGTACAATTGTCCGTTCGGCGGGTTACGCATGCGTCGATACTGGGCCTATAGGGTTTCAATGCGCCTTTCTTCCCGGGACGCTCCATCACGTTTTGAACGATTATCAAATCGTAGAAATTCTTAACACTGAAGATGTTCCTCCGAATTTGGGGGACGCCAAAAAATGTTCAGATGGAGTTCCAGGTGAAATTG
>JACPTH010000225.1 GCA_016192885.1 bacterium
CGCCTGCCCTCTTCAGGGAAACTGAGAGAATAGCGGCAATAAACCGCATTCCTATTCTTTCATTTCCGAGACAAGCTGTCCGCCCACGCTAACATTTTCAGGAAGATTTTCCTTTATCAAAACAACGATGTGTTCCTTCGGAAAGTTGTAGGCCTTAACCGCGGCGTCAGTAATTTCACGGGCAAGTGTTTTTTTCTTTTCAAGATCTTTGATCGCGGGTCCTTCTACGGTTACTAGCGGCATTTCTTTCATCCTTCTCTATAATTTTGTCAAAAGCAAAACTGTTTTCAAGTTTATAACATTCTAGATATACAATTACGAATTAAAAAATTACGAATTACGAATTGAAAAACTCGCTTTATTGAAGAGTTTGGTAACATCGAAAAAACACTTTTCAATACGCTTTTATATAATTTCACACGTGTTTTCTCCCCCATTTCAAAGCAATTTGACTTGCCTTTCCTGATCGCTTGGGGCACAATGAAACAGAGGGTTTATTGAGGCTGGAAAAAAAATTATGTCCCGAGAATTAAAATGTCCGCAATGCGGGGAAATAATTTCAGCAAATCATCGAATTTGCAGGAATTGCGGTACCCGTAAGGTTAACTCAGGTGCTTTTGATGATGAGCAGAAGGCGAAAGATCTTCCCATACCCCCCGACGCAAAAAGTAAACCCATTCCCCTGAATTCCGAGCCTTCAAAAGGGGAAGTTTACCAAGAACCGATCTTGCCTCCCCCAAACCTTAATAGCGTTTTCTATTTAAGGAAGCCGGTGGTTCCTGAAAAAAAGCCAGGATGGAGCATTTCTGATGTTTTCGTTTGGGGGATTGTTTTGTTTTTCATTGGCGGCGTGGTCTTATATTGTTCCATACCAAACTTTTGTTATAAAAAGCGGGAACAGCCACGGGAAAAGGCTTGTTACGCCTATTTGAGGGTAATATTAGGCGCAATTGAAATGTACAACATGGATAACAGCCTTATGAAGACATCTCTTGTAGATTCAGACACCCAGACAGGCCTTCTACTGCAGGGAAATTATTTAAAACGCCCAATACCAAGAATCGAAAAAGGTTGTGCCTTTTCGAGTACAGGAGATCTTACAACTTCAGGGTACATTTCTTGTTCCGTCCATGGCCCTGTTCATGGCCCCTAAATGCTTCCATGAAATTTTAACGGGTTAACCCCCGTGATTTTCAAGCTTCCTTTGATAATAATCTTGTCGCCATCGTTCTAAACCCTATCCAAAGCGGAGTTAGAATAGTTTCTAAAACGATTAAACCCGCGACCAATCCCTTCCCTGAAAATTCGGGAATGTAGCGAAAAAAAGGAAGCGCGAGGATAATCGAACCCAAAATTAAAATGCCGAGCCATATCATGACCCCATAATGGAATGCCCTCAAAAGGTTGCCGCGCTGATATGCGAATAACATGAAACTTTGAATGATTGGGTCTTGTTTTGGGGGTTGAGAAAGAAGAATTAGGGGCATTGTTGGAAGGGCAAAAAAAAGGAAACTCAAGGAAATTTGCGCCCAAAGGAAAGTAAAAATCCAAAATTTCGCTTTTTCAATGAAGAAGAGAATGAAGAAACCAAGGTACAAAGGAGTAAGCTGAACAAAATTGGCTTTTAGCAAGACCATGTATCCGTCTCTCGAAAAAGGCTTTGAAGCCTCTTTTCTAACGACTTCTTCGGGATACGCTGAAATGAAAGTATTCCCCACATAATTCCAAATTACCGGAAGCATAAACGTTTGATGCGTTAAATACAAAAATAACGAAAGATAAACGCAGGGAAAATATTCAAAAAAGCTCTCGGGAAGAAAACTATGGAAGAAAAAAAGTAAAGGTACAAGTATTATTTTTAGGGAAGAAGTGATTAAGGTTGCCCCAACGATCTTTGAAGCGTTACCCTTTAATATTTTTATCGTGACTTTTAATATGTCAAGACTTCCATCAAGCGGAAAAGATTTGGAAATCTGGCCTTGGAAAGCTTCTTTGGAGGTTGTTGAACCGTCCGCTTCAAACTTCCGGAAAATTCGCTCTGCTTGGGCTCTAACTTGGGGATCCCTATCTTCGCGAAGATATTCCGCCACGCGAAACGCTCGGACATCGGCTATTTGCGCAAGTTGCGCCAGCCCGCTTAATCTCTTATCCGGGATGTCACTTTCAATATCATCAAGCAAGTCTCCGAATTCTCTCACCTTTTTTCAATCCTTCTAAGCCGGGCTTTTTGGAGTCGCTATTTTCCCGCGAATTGAAACTACTTTTGACTTGTTTTGCGAGTTATCGCGAGCCCCTAATACTTCGTAAACGGTTATCTTCCCTTCGAGACCTCGAATTGAAACATTTTCCCTCGGAAGAACCTGAAAATGCCCGATTACTTGACGATACGTGTTTTCATCAATCAGAATAGTGGTTCTTAAATCCTTATTAAGAGCCTCTAATCTTGAAGCCAGATTCACCGTGGTTCCCATAACGGTAAATTCCTGCCGTCGCTCCGACCCGATGTTTCCGGCGAGTACCGGGCCCGTGGCTATTCCTATTCGAATGGAAAATACTTCGCGTTGCTCTTGAAGCCACCTTGCCTGTAGTTTCCAAAGTTCCTGAAGCATCGCAAGCGCGGCTTGCACCGCGACTATCCCAGTGGAGGGCAAATCAACCAGTACCCCAAACCGCGCCATGACCGCATCGCCGATAAATTTGTCTATCTCTCCCTGGTGATTAAGCACCACTTCCGTCATCCGCGACAAATACTCATTGATTGAAACGACGACCTGTTCCGGAGAAAGCTTGGAACTAAAATTCGTAAAACCCGCGATATCCGAAAACAAAATCGTCGCAATTTTTGTGCTTCCCCCAAGATTGACCGATTTTGGATTCTTAATTAGGGTTTCAACAAGTTCCGCTGAAGCATAGCGGGAAAACATTTCCTTAAGTTGCCTTTTTTCCGCTAACTCACGCTCTGAGACTTGTTTCGTGGATGTAAGTTCTTCGCGGGTTTGTAACAATACGTTGGCGTTGTTTAAGGCAATTCCCATAAAAGTTCCAAGGGATGCGAAAAGTCTCAAATCTTCGGCTTCAATCGAAGCGCGTTTATCTGAAAACGACTCAATGTGAATGACTCCTAGGGCCTCAACCCCCGTGGTAATTGGTATGGCAAGAATCGTAGAGCGAAGAGGCTCCCTGTTTGTTAGGTTGCTGGTTTCAGGGTCGTTTAATGCTTCTTCTCTATAAATTTGCTGACGTATCTTAAATGCGTAAGTTAGCAAATGCTCTGTTGAAATTGGAATATTCAGTTTGTCCTTTATTTCATCGGGATATCCAAGCCATTTGAAAGGGAACAATTCATCTTTTTCGCGATCGTAAAGAAAAAGAATAAAATGGTCTGATGCCATTTCTTGGCTTAATATTGAAAGAATTCCCTTGAAAATTTCTTCGGGATCAAGCGTGGTGGAAAGGTTTCGAATTTTCATGAAGGTAAGGGCGAAATGCTGCTTGAGGTCCTTCATTTTTTTCTTTAACGCAAATAACGGGCGACGAAAAAAAGTATACCCAAAACCACGAAGAGAAGAATCGCTAGAAGGATAACTACGACCCAAGGGCCAGGGTCTGAAGGGTAACTGAATTCAACGGGATCTCCAATGACCGGAGATGTAAGGGGCATCGTGAAAATTAAGAGTAATACAATTCTTTGTACTTTTTTATTATTTTCCATTTCAGTAATCCGGTGAAAGATCGGCAACGGAGTTTACATTTAATCTATACTTGTGATTTTGGGTAATTTGAAGATTTGGGTACGGAAACCCTGGAGGGGGCGCCAGGGTCAAGGAAATTTCCAAAATTGACCCGATTATGGGATCAGGGGCCCCTCCTTGACTATCTAAGTATTCCCCGCCTCCGGTAGAAATCCTCACGGGGGTTGCGATAATTGAAAATCCGACAACGTCCTCAAGAACGATTTTGGGGGAAAAGATTTCCCCCGCCGGGGACAAGCCTGAAATATGCTGAACTTCCATTGATACTTTTGTATCGGATAAAGACAATCGGCAGGTAAGTTCATGTTCGTTTCCGCCCGTGGGCGAAAGTCTAAATCGCTTCCAAGCCATAATTTTCCCGTTCTTCTGACCTGAAGGGAGGGAAGATAAAACCGATCTGAACTTAAGCGGAATCGGAGTCTCGATGATATTTGATAACGTCTGTTCATGCTTGTTTGAGGCTTCCTCCAAGTTCCTCTGCAAAAGGTTTAAAAACTGTTCGATCTGCCTCGTTCGATCTTGTTTCCAGGCGGTGGCTTGGTACATTCCGGTCGTTTGTTTGTAAACGTAAAAAATCCCGGTTAGAAAAATTGAAAGAATTCCGATGGAAACAATTACTTCGACCAGAGTAAATCCGGCGGGGGTCTTTCCATCATTGTTCACGAATAACCTCGACCAATTCTTCAATCTGTTTTTGTTGCTGGTTACATTTACCGAAGGCTCGAATTCTCAGGAAATCTTTTTTGTAGCCAAGATCTTCTTGCGCTTGTATTGAAAAATCATTAACCCCCGAGGTGTAGTTCAGTAAATTAATATCAGGTACTTGGGTTAAAATTCTCCGAATCGGGGAGGTAGCAACGGCGGGGTCAAAATCCGCCATCCAAGAATTCAAAAAAACCGTATCACTCCCGCTTTTTTTGACGTTTTCCAAACGGTAAAACTCGGTGGGCAAAACCTTAAATTTGTACAAGGCAAGTTGCATCACCCCACGAGCCAAATGAAGCGCTTTGGTCTGTTCGAGTAAAATTCCGTGGGTTCCCTTTTGGCTACCCGTCTTAAAAAATAGTGTTGTAATGAAGATCATGAGAATCATGCACAATAAAAGAACGGATACCAGGGCAAAGCCGTTTTTGCAGTTCATTATTCTTCGCATGCGCTCAAATTCGATTGCGGACATTTTTCATTTCAAAGGTTCAAATTTGCCCTGCAAGTGTTTAGTACCGTTTCGACTGTTTGGTTGTTTACAGTGTATCTTACGCGGACGTTCATTCCAAGAAAACTATCGGGGCAGCTATAACTCGCAACGTACGTTGCGATTGGAACATTGACATCGTCAAATTTATTGAACGCATAGCTTAGCCAAAGAGAATTTGGAGAGCCCGCCGGCCCTTTAAAAAGGTGATTTACCTCGACGATTATCTTAAACGGAATGTTAACGAACGAAAACGTTCCGGTTCCTTGCGCCGGATTTCCCTCTAACCGCAAATCCGCTTGAATTCCGGGAGCCCCGGGGAGATCGAGGAGGAGGGGTACTATCACGGGGGTTGAAGCGTTATCAAGAAAATCGAATCTTGTCGCCATTAACTTGTTAATGGCGGCTTCGGCCACTTTTACCGCGGTCTCTTGCTGAATTTGTCGGCCGGTCAATTGATATGATTGGGTAAATGTTTGAATGATAGGGAGAATCGCCAGCAAAAGAATTACCAACGATAAAAGTATTTCCAGAAGGGTGACCCCGGATTTGGTATAAAGCATAAAAATTAAGGGACCTTATTGTTTTAACAGCTTTTGTTCAAGTACCCTAATTTTAGCCTTTTCATCGGTGACTTCAAAGAAAATCTTCATTTTCCGAGAATTTCCCTTGACGTCAGTCGCTTCAACTTCAATCCAAGGGTTTCCATTCCCGTCCAGCAGGGCAACCGTCGGGGGACCGTTAAGCTTTTTCGAATCAAGCGGAGGAAATTGGTTGGAATCATAGCATCTGAAAGAAAGGCTTTTTATGCCGGTAAACGGAGAGGGAATGGGAGGAGCGGCAACTTTAACATTATCTTCCGCGTAAACCCATAGTTGGTGCTCAACATCTTCTACCAATGGAATCTGACAAAATAAAACAGTGCTTTTGCCGAATCCGTGGCGATTTCCAAATGAATTTGGATCGTTGACGATTAGGTCGCCGTTTGTGTCAGTATCCGAAGTGGCAAAAGATTCAAGCCTAAAGTTGCGGTTCTGATAATTCGCGTCGCTCAAAAAATTGTTTTCGGCGGCTGTATTTTCAGGAGCGGGGGCATTGGAACAATCCGCGGAAAGAACCTTGAAATATGGTGTTTGACCCGGGTTTTGAAGTTCTTCATATGTTAAGAATGCGCCATCTAATAGTTTTGCGGGAATTCCGGGATCAATGGAGATAAGATCGGCCGATGGGGGAGGGAAACAAAACGCATACTTTGGATTGAGCGGGTTATTTTTTTCCTTCATTGAAACAACTTTTACGAAAATGTTGGGAAAATCGTTATCATCAATTTGAATGTTTCCGTAACAAAGGGGAAATCCTCCGGCGAAATCGGCGTTCGTCCCCGAATAAGGGAATGGCAGGGGCGAGCCCGGGCCGCTATTTAAATCAGGGAACGCGCCGAAATTGGAAAGACCGTAGCAAAGGTCGGGTCGATCTTCTTCGATTTTCGCAGCCCCGGGGTTTAAATTTCCGATGGCGTCCCAAGCAAAAACGGAGTATCTCATGGCTCCATAACATTGATTTGGCATGAAAACATACGAAGGAACTCCGTTATTAGAGCAAATTTGCGCGTCTCCCGCCCAAACCCAAGTCTCGGGTAACCCTGGCCCGTTTACTACTCCTACCGCAAAATGCGTTGTGATATTGCTTCCAGGACTGTTGTCCCAAAATTTTAGCTGGTTCATTCTATTAAAATCACCGGTGGTAGCACCCGGATTTGGAGCCATGTATAAATCGGGAAAACCTGCGGGGTTTTCAACCCCGTTTAAATCACAAATATGAGGCGGGGTTCTATCTTTAATTCGAATCTCGAAAATAACCGCATCGGGGTCTGACCCGGGGCGCGCTAAGCCATTCGCGCTTTGAATGGTACTTAATACTTGGTTTCCGTTCACGCACCAATGCGCGTTATCATTGGGATATGCGTGCGTCCAAACCCCGAACCCATCCTGAGAACAGGGGGCGGGACAAGGTTCTCTTTGGCAATTACATAGAAAATGGCGTTGCCCATTAATATTCGCAAGGGTTGGAGGAACCAAATATTGCCATCCGGCCGAAACTTGTATGCTAAAGAAATCGTAATACGGATCTTTAGTAGGAATATCAGGTAGGGGCCAGTTGTTGGGCGTAATTCCCTTTGTGCTAATCTTGGTAAAGGTTTTCAAAAAAAGCTCGTAGGGCGGGCTTTCGGGAGGATCAACCAAGATCTTCTGCGGGCCGATCAGCGTTCCAAGTAGGAGAACATTCGAATATGGGGTATGAGCGGGTTGAATTCCAAAAATAGAATTGAGCGCGGTTTGGCTTAAGAAATTTGACGGAAGCTCCGGAACAACCCTGATATTTTCGATTTTGGGGAAACCTGGATCCTCGTAAATTTCGATTGATCCCTCGATGGAATTACCGTTAACATCCGCGACAATTTCAACCGAATCCCCAAGAGAATTGGGAGCTGAGAAAACTCTTAAGGATAATAAAAGCATAAGAAAAGTTCCGAAAAAAAAGCGAAAAACATTGAATCCAAACGAATCTATTTTCTTCATTTTCATTTTTAAACGCCGCATAATGCACAAGCCATTTTATGAGATAATTTCATTAAGTCACTTTTCTCGCATCGCTCGCGATAATTTTCCAACAAACTCTTCTCGAGTTTAAAAAGAAACTTAGGGGTCCAAGGTTCAGGGGGGGAATTAAGGCCCAAAATGATTACCTGTTCAAGGTTGTGACGAAAAGTGTCGGAATCAATTTCTGCTCGAATCATTCCTAGAAAAAAATTGGCGCGGGGAGCAAGGCTTTGGGAAGACAAGCTGCCTTGAAAAAGATTTTGGGCTTCATCGGGTTTTTTTAAATTAAGTAAAACCAATCCGCAAAAAAAATTCCACCAAGGATTGTTGAGGGTTTGTCCAATTGTTTTTATCTTTGAAGCGTTGGAAAGAGGGTTAAGAAAATAGCACCCAATAATGCAGCGAACAATTTGGTACAAGTCTGAAACGGATTTCCGCCCAAGAACCTTGTCGAATTGCCTCCAGCACCAAAAAAATGCAAAAAACAAAAGAACCGTTTCAAGAAAGCCGATCATTGAAGCATATGGAAACGCGCTAATATACCAACTTCCCCGCACCTTTACCGGGAAAAGATAAGTATTTCCCGCTGGTTTTTTTGAAAGAGCCAATGCCTTTAAAAATTCCCCTTTTCCGGCATAGGCTTCCGCAAGATAGGCTTGAATTTTTTCAAGAGGGGTTTTCATATCCAGACTAACAAAAAAATCATCTTGAGCGGCTTGATAAGCCCCTAATCTCAGATTCGCCAGCCCTCTTGAAACGCGAAGATCCGCCCGATTTGGGTTTAATGCGATTGCCCGCCCGAAGTATTCCAAGGATTTGGAATAGTTTCCGTGTCCCTTTTCGGATTCAGCCTCGGAAACCAAAGTTCTGAACTTCACTTCTTCCAAGATCTTTTCTTTTAACTTGCCGGCTTCTTGAAATTTGCCATCCCGTTTTAATAAATCATCGAGAATTTGGACGGCTTTCTCAAGATCTCCCTTGGAATAAGCCTCCTTGGCTTGAAGTAAAGCAAAAAGCGCGGAATAACTTTGGGAATCGTAAAAATGCCCCGTGGATTGATCGATAGTTACTCCTTGGTTTTGGTATTTCTTCACTTCAATTTTGATCTTTCGAATATCATTAAGTTTCTCAAGAGCTGTTTTGTTTGAGGGAGAAATCCTTAAAACCGCGTTGTATTCCTCGATTGCCCTTGGTACGTCGTGGTTGGAGGCGAAAAAATCGCCCGCTTGAAGATGAGAGTTGACTCGGGAAGAAACAAAGATTTTCAGTTTCTCTGAAAACTCCTTGACCCTTGGATGATTTGGTGAAATGCCGTGGGCTTGGGAAAGAAATGCGTTCGCGGTTACGACGTTTTCGACTGAGAGAAAATATTCCGCCTTAGAAATCAATTGATCGATTTGCCCCGTTTGAGCTTGTACTATTGAACACCCAACCATCAAAGAAAAGAAAAGTTGAAAGAACGTTAGAGAAAGAAACCCTGCTTTGAGATTTCTTGTCTTTAGAAAAAACCCGCATTCCAAAGGGAAGCCACAAACCTGCATAATCACCTCACTTACAATTTTAGCATATTGAAACGTGGAAATAGGAACAATTTTTGTTTACTCTCCATTACTTGAGTTTCGGAAGGGTAGATACATGGTCGCACCAAGACCGGCATTTCATAAGCTTTTGCGGGGATAGGGGAAAATGGTCGTGTATCTACAACTTTTCCGCTGTTTTTTGATGGGAAAAACCTCTATTACCTGCTTGGGGAGAGA
>JACPTH010000010.1 GCA_016192885.1 bacterium
CCCAAAGACCTTTTTGAAGCGGCAAAGATAGATGGTTGTACCCGTTTCCAATTCTATTATAAGATTTTGTTGCCTTTGAGCAAGCCTCCGATGGTTACTTTAGGAATATTTTCTTTTTTGGGAAGCTGGAATAGTTTTGTTTGGCCTTTAATCGTAACAAGCGATACGAGGCTAAGGGTTATCCAAGTAGGCTTAAGTTATTTCTCCAGCGAAGCGGGGACGAAATGGGGCCCTCTTATGGCCGCCTCAACGCTAACCATCCTTCCCCTAGTGATCATGTATTTTTTGGCGCAGCGACAGTTCGTCGAATCTCAGGCAATGACCGGCATGAAGGAATAATTTCTGCGAAACTTTCTCATCGGCATTGCGATTTTTTGGGGGGTGGTAGTCGGTTTAATCTTGGACGATGATCGGCGGTCATCCATTCAGGTAAAATCCGCGGAGTCTTCAAAAAAGGTTGAGATCGTTTTCTGGCACGCTATGAGCGGTCCTCTCGGCGTTGTCATGGATGAGTTAATTCAAAGGTTTAACCAATCGCAACCAAGTTATTCAGTTCGGGCCATATCCATGGGAAGCTACGATACTTTAGCAAAAAAGCTTCTAGCCTCATTGGTGGCGAACAATGCGCCCGATATTTCACAAAATTACGAAACCCTTACCAAGAAATTTATCAAGCATGGGAAAATAGTTTGCCTTGATAACCTTATCGGGTCCGAATCAGAGCTGATTAAAGAGGATATTATCCCTGTTCTCCTCGATAATAACACTTTTGACGGGAAGCTTTGGTCGTTTCCCTTCAATAAAAGCGTTCCCGCGCTGTATTACAACAAGGATTTATTTAGAAAAGCGGGGCTTGACCCCGAAAAACCCCCAAGCAATTGGGACGAAGTTGCTTCGTTTTCTCGCAAGATTCTTTCGACCTTTGGGAGAGACCAAACCGGGAAACCGGAAGTTTATGGTTTCGCGACAACCAGAGGGAATGTTTGGATGTTTGAATGTAGGGTCCTTCAATATAATGGTAAGTTGGTAAGCGAAAAGGAAGCCCGCTGCCATTTCTCCGAAAGCGCATCAGTTAAGGCGCTTGCGATTCTTCAGGATCTATTGAAGGAAGATTTGGCATTTGAAGGGCAAGGTTACGATCCTCAAAATGATTTTAAATCTCAGCGTGTTGCAATGCTTGAAAATACGATAGTTAGCAAAGTCCATATGGAGGAAGGGATCAAGTTTGATTGGGGGATTTCTCCGCTTCCCGGCGGCGCTACCAAAGCAGTTATTCTTGCGGGGACAAATATCAACATTTTTAACAATGGTTCAAGCGAAAAAATCCGCGGAGCATGGGAGTTCATAAAATGGTTTACAAGCCCTGAAATTACGGCAGAATGGAGCGTTAGAACTACGTATTTACCCGTTCGCCGTTCTTCCCTTAAATCGAAGATTATAAAGGAAGCTCTTGAACGCGACCCAAATCTTTATGCCCCCTATGTTCAGCTTGATTATTGTTACTTTGAACCGCGACTTTCTAATTGGTTTGAAATTCGCGATCTTATGGCTGATTTTCTTGAACGGGCAACTTTAGAAATGGGACCACCGGAGCATTATTTAAAACAAATGACCAAGGATATTGACGGGATTCTTTCTCATGCTCAAGAATAACGATTTGTTTTCAGCTCCATCGCAGATCATTGAGCTTCTAAGAAATTCCGAATCCTTTTTAATTCTGACGCATGTACGGCCCGATGGAGATGCAATTGGTTCGGTAGCGGGGTTGTCGAAATCGCTAAGAAAGGCTGGAAAGAAAGTAGATATAGGTGTTTCAGGCCTCCTTCCCGAACGGTTTAGCTTCCTTTTGTCCGAGGAATTAATCTTGAAACCCGGTTTGGAAAAAGTTCCTCATGACTCCGTTTTTTTGCTTGATTGCGGAGAGTTGAGCCGGTCCGGGTTTGAACAAGACCTCCTGAATTATCCTGGAAAGATCGTCAATATAGACCACCATGCAAGCAATGTAGGGTTCGGACAGTATAACTTTTTAGATTTCGAATCAAGTTCAACTTGCGAAATGTTGGTTTCCCTGATTACCGGCGCGAATTTTCCGTTGGATGCCGAAGTCGCGGAGGGTTTGTATCTTGGGCTAATGACCGATTCAAGGTTTTTCCAAAATGAAGGGTTACGGCCTTCCGCTTTTCATGCCGCGGCGGTTTTGCTATCAACCGGCTTGAATACTTCAAGGCTTTTGTCTATCCTTAATCAAAATCGTTCTCTATCCGAACTTAAGGTTTTGGCTCGGGGGCTCCATAAATTGCAATGCACTTCAGATGGACGTTTTGCGAACCTTATTCTCACCTATGAAGAAATCCTTGAAATGGGCGGAAAATTTGAGGAAG
>JACPTH010000011.1 GCA_016192885.1 bacterium
GGAGAGATTAATCCTTCCAAGCGGTGTTACATCCCTCCCCCCCCAAACCCAGGGGTTTCTTTTGCCTCCCGTGATTTCAAGGGAAATATTATGCCGTCTCATCACTTCAACCAGTATTCCGAGAGGGAAATTCTCTTCAAGACTTTGAATATTTGGATGGGCAAGGATCATGGGAATTTTGCATAATTTTCTCATTCGTACAATTTCCGCAAGCGGAAGTCCTTCCCATTCCTTTTCGCCCACATATTCAACGAGAACGTAATCAAGCTGATTAAAGTCCTCCCAGGGAAGCTCTTGAAGAGAAACCCCAACCCTACGAAGGCATGAATCAATTTCAATTCCGTACCAGACTTTCAACGACCCAAATGATTCGGCTTTCATTTTTTTTTCTTCCGTCAGATAATCCCCCCACGGACCTTTCATAAACTGGTGAAAGTCCATGCCTCTAAAGACTTTTGTCGAAAAACAATGATCGCTGATTCCGACTCCATCGAGCTTGTCCATCTGAGTGAACGGTATGATTATGAAGATTTTGTCGGACGGTTCTGAGGTGCATCCTTCCTCACTAACTACCTTTCGGTTCCGGGGTTGCGATTATTACCCGATTTCTTCCCCCCGATTTGGCTTGATACAAGGCATCATCCGACAACTTTGTAATGCCATCGGCCTGTTGCGCGTGGTTTGGAAAGCAAGAAATCCCCCCGCTAATTGTAACTTGTACTTTTGTATCCTCGAACGGAAATTCCAGAGATTCAACTTGCTTTCGAATGCGTTCCGCCAAAATCAGCGCCCCTGTTTCATCAGTTTGGGGAAGAATTAAAGCCATTTCTTCTCCGCCGTATCTTATCGGAATATCGATATCTCTTCGAATTGAATTTTTCATTACCTCAGCAACCTTTTTTAGAACAACGTTCCCAAATGGATGCCCGTAAGAATCGTTGATTTTCTTGAAATGGTCGATATCCCACAAGATTAAAGCGCATGAATTCCGATACCGCCTACATCGAGTAACTTCTTCTTCAATTCGAATCTTAAAATAACGAAATGTGTAAAGACCGGTAAGTTCATC
>JACPTH010000012.1 GCA_016192885.1 bacterium
AATACTCACTTTGTCCTCGGGTTTGGGACCGGCCATAATTCTAGTTTTAAAGAGAACCTCTTTATCGGAAGAAAGAATTTTCGGAGCCCCTGGTCGTGGCTTATCGAAGAGGCCTTCAATACAATTATCCCGATATCGATAAACCCATTTTTGAACCCAACTCAAATCGTGATCGACCTTTTCGGCAATTTTTTGGGCTGTCATGCCCTCCAGAGCTTGAATAACCGCGCGAACCCGGTCCCGAATCCCGACGAATTTCTTTTGCCTGGCAAGCCATTTCAATTTCTGCATTTTGTCATCCTTGGGAACTTGCATAATCTTCTCCTCAATAGGATGAAACCATTATTTCACACTTTGAGAAAAAGTACTACTGGCAAGTACCTTTTAATTTTGTGGAATTGGTATTACAACCTTTGGAAAGGCTTGAACTCAGTGGGATTGGTTATTTCCGAAAGAAAAATAGGAGATAAGACCTCCACTGAAAACCGGTTTTATTAACCAGTTTGAAGGCTGGAGTGGAAAAATTTGCAGAGGGAGTCCGAAGCCACTGGGGAGTGGTTAGGAATTAGTGGATAGGAATTAGTGCCGGAGCGCTTCGCGCAAAATTTTTTATTCGTGCAAAGCACACATTCACTTTTTCCTATTGCCTTTTTCCTATTTCCTTTGATTACCTGACTCCTGGCTTCTGACTACCTGGAAAAATTCAAAAAAACCTATTCCCCCAAGTGAACGCTTACCAATATTGCAAGAACCTCAATGGTTAATTTGGTAAGCGTTCAGCTATCAGCTGTTAGCTAAAATAACCGAGTAATGCGATTTAAGAGTGGAAGGAAGCTTGAAATGTTGAAGGGTTCTCAAAATTTGATATTTATTTGGAGCGGTGTGGTGGATAAAGAATTTCCTAGGTTTTTTCTGAATGCTGACTGCTGATAGCTGAAGGCTTACTTAATTTGAAACTTTGGTCATTTTGGCGATGGCATTTATTGCGCACCTTCGAACATCTAAGTCCGCATCATTGGCAACTTCCTGAAGCAAATCCGAGAACTGCAAAGCTCCGATTTGCCCTAACGCCCAAGCCGCGGAAGCTCGCATCTGTTTTTGCGATGATTGCAACATTTGTTTGAGAGTAAGAATTGAACTTGTCCCTCCCAAACGCCATAAAGCCATTGCTACATTGCTTCTAACCCGATTGTTAACGTCACTCAAAAGCGGAAGAATTACTTCAATCAAACCTTGATCTTCAAGTCTGGAAAGAACTTCAACCGCATTTGCCCGGACCCTTGAATCGGAATCTTTTAATGCCTTAAAAAGAATAGGGGATATTTTATTGCTCTTCACTTGCTCTAAACTTTTAACAAGGTTTGCTCTGCTTTTTGAATCATCATCAGAAAAGAAGCGTTCCGATAACCTGGCAACCGTCAATTCATCGCTAATCTTGAAACATGTGCAAACGATGTTCTCACGAATTTTTGGATCCTCTTCCTTGGAATAAACCGCTAGAATATGCCCAATAACCCGCGCGGAACCGACTGAGCCAAGGCTTAAAACCGCCCTATTCCGAACCATCGGGGTTGGATCCCCCAATAATCCAAGCAAGAGGTCCATCGATCGTTCCTCGCGAATTTCCCCGAGGATGTAAGCCACCGAAGCGCGTTTTCTCGGGTTCGGGGAGCGAATTTCTTCAGGAAGGGTGTTTAAGCCAAATCTGATTCCTTTGTCCCATAGGCCTTTAATGGCATTGGCTCTCACCCGATTGTTCCGATCGGAAACAAGTGTTTTTAAAACATCGATTACCGCGGGGGAATCAATGGAGGCTAGGGCTTCAACTGAATTTGCCCTGACGCGATCATCGTTAAAAGCAAGAAAGGCTTTAAGCAGCGGAGCGAACTCTTCAGAGTGGAAGGACCCTACAATTTTTACCGCGGTTGCTAAAAGATTTGGATCGTCTTCTTTTTTTAAAAAATTATTCATCGCCTGTTTCACTTCAGGGGTTGCTTGTCCTTCGAGTGCCGCAAGAGTTTCAGACCGAAGAGTTTTATTCGGGGATTCAAGATAGGGAAGAACTATGTTTAAAATATCAAGGTTTCTGGCCCTTTTAACTCCCTTTAAAGCCGCAATAACTACCTCCGGACGCTGGTCCCGGAAACCTTCGACCAAAAATTCATCAATCTGAGGAATGTTTTCCCTAATTACAACTTTCAAACAAAAAAGGCGGACCATTTTATCCCGATCGCGAAATAAGTTCTTTAAAGTTTTATAGTCCATTTCACTCACTAGTTGGAACTTCCTTGGAAGCGGTTTCAATTGTTGCAGCTCCTGCTCGGGGCTGCTCAAAAAGGTTTATCTCAAATTCCATATTTGCCGCCCCCGTATCAACTAAAACAACGGAACTTGGGAGTATCGAACGCAAAACAAAAGGGGTATCAAAGAGAATGTTCCCCATTCGAGTTAGATACAATCTACCCGCGAGTTTGAGAATTGCAACTTTCTCTGAACCGATGTTCAAAAAACCATGGTAACTAATATCCGGTTTTACAAAGGCAACAGGTTCATCAGAAATCTGTTCCAGCGGGACATCCATTACGAAGGTCCCTTCAACTTTCTTATAAAATTCAAGAAAGATGTTTCTAATTTCAGGGTGAGGGTACACCCCTCCCTTTCGAAAGCGCGCTTCAACGTTTGCAACAATCTTGGGTACTGAAGAAAAATCTGTACTAATGGGAGGGGGCGGGGGAACGTTCTGCTCTCCTGGTTCAGGTTGCCCTTCAATAGGGGTTCCGGCTTCGGGGGTAGAACCTGGAGTGGGAGCGGTTGTATCGGGAGGCATCCGACCTAAAGGACCTATTTTCCCCCGGTCAGGTTTTAGAACAAATTGGTTGTATGCAAAAAGAGCAATCGCTATAGGAAGAACAAAGAAAAGGGGTTTGTTTCTTCGATAAATGTCACCAAGAGTAGGTTTTTCAGCCATTCGGATTCACTTGTTTGCCTGAAAAAAAGTGGAAAGAGTTATGGAAAGCCCCATATTGCCATCCGTATCACTGACCGGCGGGCGAACCACCATTTTGCTTATCTTTACGAATCTCCCCAGAGTGTTCTCTGTTCCCCAGAGGAAATGTTTCATATTTTCATAAGACCCTTTTACATCCAAATTGAACTTAAACTCCAGATACTTTGATATTGCGGCGTTAACAGGGGTTGGGGATTCATAATTTGAGGAAATAATCGAAATACTATGCTCCCGAGCCTTCTTTTGAATTTGTTCAATAAAGGTTGGATAATTCTCGGCAAAATCCAAGAGATTTTCAAATTTTTCTTCAATTTCTTTCTTTCTTTCTAAAATTTTCTTTTCCAGGGTGGCTACCTGGTCTTCCCTGGTTTTTAACTCTTCAATCGCTTTTCCATGGTCTTCTTTTAAAGAAGCGATTCGACTTTTTCTCTCGCCTATCTCTTTTCTTTGACTTTTGTTCGTTTGCATGTAAAAATACCCAAAGGCAATTAAAGCCAAAAGTATTAACCCGATTGTAACCACCAACTCAATCGTCGAGCGAAGCCTAGTTTTCATGATTTTAGCTTAAAATTTTCCTCAAAATTTTCTTAACCCAAATATGAAAAAAAAAGACTCTCGTGAAAATCTCATTTTTCTTTAACCTTTTCGTACTTAAAGGTCAATACAAATTTTGTAACTGAAAGGCGGTCACTTATCTTGTGCGTCGAACTTTGATTTAGAAAAACCGACTTAAATTTACCGGATTTTTGAAGCCTTGAAACAAAATCAAGGGCGTCATAAATATTTGCCGCTTCGCCATCTATAGTAAAAAGAACATTTTCGCTGCCAAAATTCTTCGGATTGATATCTCTTATAAAAACCCTTTCCGGGACCGCAGCTTCAAGAGAAACAAGAAACGCAACCCAAGATGACCCTGGCAAGTCTAAATTTTTATTTACGAACTCGATACTATCTTTCAATGTCTTAATCTTATCGGCAGGCGCGCGGATTTCTGTCGCCTGTTGATTTACGGCATTAATTTGTTTTTGAAGTTCTTGAGCTTCAGCCTCGAAACCGGCAATTTCCTTCAAATTCCTTTTATTCAGAGTAACAATGGCGGTGACGCAAGCAATTAGAGCAACCACCGAAATAATTTTTACGAAAAGAGGAAGATGAAAAGATTTGTATTCGTATGGAAGAAGATCAACAGAAAATTTCATAAATTAATTGCGTAAGAAGGCCCCGCACGCAGGGGCTAAAGAATTTCGGTCGGCCGTTTCAGCAGGATTACCCGTAATCTGAAGTTCATAAAAGTCCGAAACATTCCGGACAACGGTATTAAGATTTTGGCCCAAAAGCACGGAAATATTTTGAAAGTTTGCTCCTCCACCCGAGAGAATTACTTCATGAATGCTAAATTCCCGATAACGACTTAAATAGTTTTCAAGCGCTCCAAAAATTTCCCGAACCATCGTTGAAAAAGTGGTTCTAATTACGGTGTAGTTATAGAGGTTTTCCTGCTCCGGAGATGGCTCAGGGAAGAAAAACGGTTCGTTTCTTTTTAACTCTTCCGCATCTTTCTCGGTTGCGTGAAAGTGTTTGCTGATTTGCTTGGTGAAATCATAAGCACCAATCGGCCTATTGATAAAAGTTCTGAGATGACCATCTTTAAAAATACCAATGGAGGTGGTTTCATTTCCGAGGTGAACAATACCGATATTCTTCCCTTTTGCCTCCTCGGATGTAAGATAGTGCTCAATCAAATTGGCAACATTAAAGAAATTAAGGTCAATAATTTCCGGATTCAACCCTGAACGTTGGACAATCCCACCCAATTCAAGAAGGTTTTCACGGATAACCGCAATTGAAAGCGTTATTTCTTGGTCTTCCCAAATTCCAATAACCTGGTTAAAAAGATGCCAATATTC
>JACPTH010000174.1 GCA_016192885.1 bacterium
ACCAATAAGAAGAATGATAGCCGGAGTTCCTACGGCGAAAATAAACAATCCCACAAGTTTGAATGGAATGCGTATGCTAAATGTCTGTTCTCCCTTTGCTACTCCATGGAAAACAAGGGAAAACCAAAGTAAGCAAGAGATATTTACGGCAAGGGAGAACCATTCAGGAAAAAAGACAGGGAGCGGTGAAATAGCTAAGAGGTAACCGTTTCCCTTTCGCAATGCAAGGGAGACGTGACAATTTTTTCTTCTAATGTGGCGGTTGTAACCTGAGATTGCAACTAAAACATCATTCAAGAAGTTTTCATTTACAAGAGAATTAGAAACATTAAAACGGATTGGCGTAGTAGCAATGTCAACATAACCAAACTTGGTTTGTTTCCAACGGCGGTTTAACCATTGTATGCTGAGCTTTAAAGTTCTATCGGGAATAAACCCCCGAGGATGAATTAATGCAAAATATCCTCCTAAGTCATCTTCATTTGTCGCCTTGGTAAAATCCCAGCCGGCAAACCCGTCCGTGTCACGCTTCCCAAGTATCATTATCCTTCCGCTGTATCTTAACAAATCGAGTCCGACTGAAGAGTTTAAGATCGCGTTTAATAGTCCCGTTTCCCCTGCGCTCATTTGCTTCCCATTCTTGTCTTGTACCATTGCCCCAAATACGCGCCCAATAGCTCTATGGCTGTGGCGTTTAGAACTTAGATTCCCAATAACCTTTCCCGAAGGGGAAAAAATGTAAAGATCAATAGTATTGGGATACAACCTAAAAAGTTTTCTTAATTCGCTTTGGCGTTCTGATGGGGGAATCTTGCGCATTTGATCAAAAAATTTTCTAATCGAGCGCCCAACCATTCCGGGTTGATCATCGGCATCATTGAGTTTTGCAAGCAACCTCTCGTGTTCCATCCATTTTTGTCGGATTTTTTTTTCCACCTCAAGTTGTTCGACTTGCCAAATGGCTACCTGAAGCACGATAATGGGAAAAACCGCAAAGACCAGGGTAATCAACGTGTTTTTCAAAAATTTTCCGAGTTCCATTGTAGAGAGCCGTTATTTTGCTGGAAAAAAGCGGAATTTGTTCATAATCTGGGTTATCATACCACAAAAATTTAGGGAGATTTGATGGTCCAAAATCCCGGGACGGATAACCCCATTTTCCGAAGAAATTTCCCCTCTACTCCTTCGGTTTTTTCTTTATTTTTTCTGGGGTTCACCTTGGTTTTTTTTCTTTATTTTAGCACTCTTCAACCAAGCATTACTTGGTACAATAGTGCCGAGTTAGCCGTGGCTGGGTTGACATTGAACGTTCCGCACGCACCAGGTTATCCACTATTTACTCGACTTTCAAACCTTGCATGCAAGTTGCCTTTTGGTGAAGAACCGGCATGGCGAGTAAATCTTCTTTCAGGTTTTTTGGGGGCCTTAAGCGCGGGGCTTTTTTCGGTTTGGCTAAATAAATGGGGAAGGCTTCCAAGAATCATTTCTTTGGCCGCTTCGCTTTGGATGGTTTCTTTTGTCACCTTTTGGGAAGAGGCAACCAACGCGGAAGTTTACACCCTTGAAGTTCTTTTGCTGGTTTTTCTAATGATTATTGGCTCATGGTTGTCTGAAGGAGAAGTTTGCGGATTAAAAGCTTTTTTATGCGGGCTAATTTTAACTTTGGCCGTTGGTCATAGGCCGACTTTTTTTCTTCTTTCAATTGGGGCATTTTTCCCCATTTGGAGAACAGGTTTTTTCAAACGACGAAGAAAGCGGACATTCGGCTACTTGTTTCTTGGTTTTTTAATAGGTCTTTCTCCACATTGGGACCTTTATGAACGCTTGCAAAATCCTGATCAATTCCTAATCGACCCACAAATGGGCGCCGGATTAGAAGGGTTTTGGAGATTTATCACCGCCGCCGACTTTCATAAAGCTTTCGGCGGATTCTCTCCAACCGAACTTTTGGAAAGATTCATAGGTTGGGCTTCTTTAATCATTAACGACGGCGGCTTAGCCTTGCTAATGATTCCTTGCTTGGCTTTTTTCTCTAGAAGAACCAAAGATGATTTCCAAATCAACACTTGCGTGTTGGTGCTTATTATAAACACAGGTTTTGTTCTGAATTACAACGCATTTGAAGCCCACACGATGCTGCTTCCAACTGTCTTAGCCTTATGCGGTTTGACCGCTCACGGATTTGTCAGATTAATGGGAAAAAGGAAAAACTTGTGTAGATTTTCTTTTTCAGTATTGGTAGCTAGTTCAATTTTAACTTCGTCGTTAAAACTGTCTCCGCGAAATCGTGAAACAGAGCAATTCGCGAGGCGTTTGGTCGCGCTCGTCCCCAAAGGCGAAACGCTTTTAATTAGCAATGATGTAGAGTTTCGGCCTTTATGGTACCTAAGAATCGCGCATCGGTTTCGGCAGGATTTAAACATTATTTTGATAGATTCTATGGCTCCTGAAGTACTTCAAAAGATTCGTTCAAAGGTTGCTTCCGGCGGTGTTTTTGGAAGCTTAATATTTCCAAAAAATCTCCGATCCGACTTGGAGAAAGAATTTCTCATTCAACCCCTTGGCTATCTTTCAAAGATTACTCTTCCAGTTTTTCCTCATGATTTTGTTTCAAAATCAGACCCTATAATCTCTGCAAGTCTTAGTAATCAGGCGGAAATTCTTTTTTATTTTGAACCAAAAATTGTTTCCATGCCTGATGGAAACGGGAAATTTTCCAATTTGGAACATGGGAAATGTAGGGGGGGAGATGTAATTGAATTTTCCTATTGGATAAAAAAAGCGGGGCTGGAGCTCAAAAATCTTTTTGTTTTCACATGGATTGCTAACTCAAGCGGAGAACCTTTTACTCAAAATGGCGTTTGTTTAGGGTACGATTTTCATTTTCCGTTTCAGGAGATTTCTGGGCGGAAATTATTGTTTTCCGGCTTTCCGGATTTAATTGAGTTCAAAAGGGCACTGGTAATTCCTAATGAACTTCCGAGAGGAAATTATGAGGTAAAAATGCTTGTGGGATATTGTGAAAAAGGCATTCTACCAGGGTTAATTACGAATCGTCTTGACGGCATTAACTGCCTAAACTACGATGGTTTTTTGGAAGTTTTTTTGCTAAAAAACGGGTTGAATGAAAAAACTTTGATTCATGAGACAAAATGGAAAAAGATTAATTCCGAAAACCAATACCGGATAAACGCATCGGTTACAATTAAACTTGTTTCCCTGGAAGCCCAAAGCAATTGAACGACTTAAAACCCTGCAATCGGAATAACTTTGACCGGACTTGTTCTAATCGCATAACGAAGAGGAGTTCCGGTGTCCGTACTATACTCCACTCGGGTTAGAAGTGCTGTTTGGTTACTTGCGCCTCTGTCCAAAACTACCTGCCTGTAATTCTGAAGTACAGAAATAGTATCTTTTATGGAAATGGAATTGATTCCAGGTTTTACGGTATTCAATGCTGTAACCCTGCAAACCAAGGTTGATTGGGTCGCAGTTTGTTCTGAATAGTTTAGATTTTCTGTAGGGCCAAAATTGACCCCAAAAAAATGGGATGCCACTAATACGTTGTTTTCGAATACATCGAAATCATTGGAAATATCAGAGAAAGGGCGAAAAAGACTCTTGCTAAAAGTTATACGAATCATGTCATTTAGGTTTAAAGCGCGATCGCTATTAACATCATCCCATTCTACTTTTGATAGAGCCAAATCTTTAATGTAATAGGCTCGAATATCATCCGAACTTTTTGAGGAATCAAACCCGTCGCTAAAGACAAAACATGCAAAAGGATCTAGCTTGTACGACCTTCCCCACGGGTCAGAAGGTATGTAAGATAGATACTGACCCAACAACCCCCCAAAGTCATTTTCTCCAAAAATGGGCAAAAATGGGGCAAAGGTCGCAATAGGTCCTTGATAAGGCAAATCTTGCCTAGAATTGTAAATGATTACCGATTGTTTAAGAATATCTAGATCCGCTCTTGCTTTGCTTAATTTTGCTTCCTTAACATATTCAACATAATATGGGGTGGCAAGGCCTATCAAGATGGCAATGATGGTAACCACCACTAGTAACTCGATAAGCGTAAAACCTTTACGCATACCCGTGCTCCTTTGCTTCCAACTTTTTGAGAATGGGATTACTGACCTATCGGCATTTTTTTGAAAGTCATTAATGCCGTTTTTTTTGTGTGTGAAGATCCTTGCTTTCAGCTTCAATAAGTTTTAGGCGATATCTTGTGGCTTTTATCATTGCTTTTCGCTCCTCCTCCTGGGCTTTATTCTTTGGAGAAAATGTTTGCCAGGAGAGAAGTTGATCTTTAGCATATTTTTTAATCTTTTCATTTTGCCTTATGGCTTCCGTCCAGTTACCATGTCGCTTGGCGTCTTCTAACCGGTTTTCCCAGACAGCCAAATCATCCCCTGAATCGCTCCGATAAGTTAACTCATTAAGCGCGATATCAGCGTCTCTTTTATTTAAATGCCCGGCTTTTTTTAGTTCTTTAATGTAATGTTCAACTTGATCAATATCCCCCCGCTCTCTGGCGAGATCCTTTAAACCTGTCAAGGCGTCTTTGCTTTTCTTATCCATTGCCAGAAGGCTTTTTAAAGCCTTCTCTCTCTCATCTTCAGTGCCAGATCCCGCAACTTCCATGAGTTGGTCTTTTTTATTTCCCGCCATCTCTTCCTTGATTTGATCAATCCCCGCAATGTGGTGGATGTTTCCTATCCGGAATTGCGCTTCCGACCTCCCGTCTAATTCGAAAGATTTTTGAAAGGCGTTTATAGAGTTTGAATCATCCCCTTTACTTTCATAAATCTTACCGAGTTCGAACCAACCTGTAGCAGGATCGGTGGCAACTTTAATGCATTTTTTGTATTCCGAGATTGCTTCCTCGATTTTTCCGGTATCAAAAAGGGCCCTTCCGAGATCATAACCCACCATCTTTTTTAGATCACGCTTTCCAAGAGAATTGGCTCGCTCAAATTCTTCGGAAGCTTCCTTGGATTTTCCGATTCCTTCAAAAGATTTTCCAAGTAGGAAATGGGTTTCGGCATTTGTTTCGTCAAATTTCAAAGCGAGGTTTAGAATTTCTATCGCTTCCAGGAATTTCCCGATTTTCACAAAGGCCTCCCCGAGGCTTTTTAAAATCTCGCCATTCTCCGGTTCAATTGAACGAGCGCGCGAAAGAAAATCTATTGCCTTTTCGGCGTTTCCCGCGTTAAGCGAAATCAATCCTAACTCCAAAAGAGTTCCGGAATGATTTGCGTCAAGAAGAAGAGTTTTTTCAAAATAACCAAGGGCCTCATCATTTCTTTTCGATTCGGAAAGAACTTTCCCCATTTGAAATTGAACATCCGGAGAATCCGGATACGCTTGCGCGGCGAAGGCCAAATTTTCCTGGGCAGTTTTTAAGGAACCAACTCGCAACTGCATTACTCCTAGATAATAATGCGCGA
>JACPTH010000013.1 GCA_016192885.1 bacterium
AGAATCCGCGCTTTCACCTGTTTACTTAACCTCCGTTGAAACCGAAAAACAGCTTTCGGCCATTAAGGGAGAAATTTCCGGTCTGATATCTCAAACCGCGAACGAGAGCGGAATAGCTGTTGTAATGGACACCACGCTTTCCATGCGTCCCATTAAAAAAGCCGAAAATTTGTATGCAATCCCGTCCTACCCCGATCCGGCTGATAATCTGTCACCATCGCTTTTCCAACTTTTTTCAAACTGGGAAATTCCTCAGGGAATTCAATTAAATGGGCCCGATGGAAGGCCAATCGATGCGGCAAAGCACATGGCCCCGGTCATTGCGGCGAATATGGCGCAAAATCTAAAACGGTACCTTGAGTTTCAACCTTATCTAACTCAAACGGCCGCCGCTTTCACTCCGGGTCAGATTTTTTTGGTCGGCGGTTACGACCTAACTCCCCAAATTGCCGGGAAAATTTTTTCCAAATACCGAATCCCGACTGAAATTCAAAATAGTTTTATCGGGTTGATAAGAGATTACTGCAGTTTTGAACGAGCAAAATACTCCAGGTAATATTTTTCTTCAAGGAGGGTTTAGTATGTTGAGAATGGTGAAGATGGCCTTCCTAATCTTTGCGGTTTTCGTTTGCGACCCCAGTAGCGCCGATTTGTTGCACCCTTTTTACGAACAGAACGGAGATTGCTACCTTCTTATCGGCGATGGCCCCCAACGGGGGGTTTATGCTCTAAACAACCTTACGGGGGGAAGCGCCGTAAAGTTGTATGACCCCCTTGACGCGTATGGAATCTCCGCGGCCCAAACGTGGGACGGCTCAACTTCTCAAAAGAGAACTTATACTTTTGCTGGAACAGATACCGGTTGGACTCCGGTGACCGGGAATGTCTCTCGAAGAGTAATTGTTTCGCCAGACGCAACTGGGGTTTATGGACGAACTCCAACCGACCCATCTGGCGCTCCGAACGTGATTATCCATAGAGCCCATAATCTTCCCGGTGGAAGCCCAACTACAAAAGGAAACCACACCGCAACCGATTATATGAATTCGCTAAATAATATTTTTGGTGGGACATGTTATCCTTGCAGTAATATTCCCAGTCCCTCGGGGCCACCAGGATATTATGATGTGCCAGTAGGAAAATGGTATCATTCACTAGATTTCCCGGTTTGGAGCCCATACACTTATCTTGGATATGGAAGTAACCCCGGAGGAGGCGCAGGGTGGTACAATGGAAGATTTTATTATATGGGGGGAAGCTATGTTCAGGCAGGGGGGTGGGTTCATTATGTCATTCGCGAAAACGTCCAAGCAAAATGGCGTAACTTGAAATTGTATAAATTCAATGTTAATGCACTCACCGGCCCAACCGTTGAGGCAAATGTAGCAAATGTAAAAACTCAAGAGCAATCCAGTATGGATAAACGCGGAGAATGCGTTGACGGTTGCATAACCGCTGTTGACAACGTTCCAATGCCGGGCGCGGAGACCCCCATGCTTGATTGTATTTATTCGAGTCTTGGGATTTCCTATCTTTACCAACGTGAACCCTCAAAAACCGCCTACACCCTTATCGGAACAACAGTGGATTCGACGGTGATCGGAAGCGGTTCCACCGCGAATTTAATAGGGGCGAGCGCGAAGAACAACTTAGGCGACTATGTTTACGTCCTAGGGCAAGGCTACGTTCAAAATTGGCTTAATATGGCTAATTCCGGCATGACCATCGCTTCGTTGACCGACGTGGCGGTTTCTGATCAGTGGTGGCAAACCGGCGGAATTGTATATGCCTACGATAAAACTCAAGCAATGGTTTATAAATTCGTCCGGAACGAGACCGCCACCGGCGCTGCGTTTCCTCAGCAGATTCCAATTAACATCAGTGGTGTCGTTCCGGACTCAATCGGAACGGATGGTTTTGGGAATCTTTATTTTGTAAGAACCGAAAAAGACCCGCTAACAAGCGCGTTTGTACCTAGTATTGCATATACCTACAATTACGCCGGTTGGGGAAATATTTACACGGCTAAATTTAGACAGGGGGTTTATAAATCTGTTTTCAAGCGTGACTATTACACCGGAGTTTATTCTCAAGTTCCGGGTAGAGTTCTTCTTGGAACAAACGAATTTATCCGTGATTTTTCAAGCGACACCCCGAGCAACCGAACGACTTGGGTTTGGTGGGGCGCCCTTACTCAAGTTGGCGCCGATGTCCTGACAAACTATCGAACCGAATTGGCTGTAATCAATAATGCGACCCCTCCCCGACCATCAGGCGGTTCGGGAACCACTGATATCAACAACTTTCCTTATTCCTCCACCCTTACAGGGTTTGTAAAAGCAACCCCTCCTTATCGGGATACAAACGTTTACTTTTTTCAGGTTGAGAATGCCCCCCTATTTGATGCTAACCAAGTGAACATAGGTTCCACCGGAATAGACAAAGATGACCCCCCCGATGGGAGAATAGGAGCGTTTCCCTCAACGGTTAAGCAAGCTTCAATGAAATACTATTGGAAGGTTATTCAAAGAAAAGATAGGTTTGGTGAACCGGTTACGGTTCCCCCCATTTTAGATCAAGAAGGTAGTAACAACCCGAGTAGTTCTTCAATTCTCGCCGTAAACCTAGGCGGCGGAGAATACAAAATTGGAGTTAAAGTAAAGTTTAAGTATTACAACTACGCCATTTTGCCGCTGGGCGCTCTTTCTAATATGAAAGAGACGGTTCTTTCCTCCGAAATCGATAGCTTCGGGGAACCTGGGGAGAATGGTTACGCATGGGCTTCAATGACCGTTGAAACTATCGCAACAACGACATATCCTGGGGGAAATGGAATTATCATGTCGGGTCAGCCCTCCGGCCCCTTCTCGTATAATTATCGTCCAATGAACCCTCCGGACCCCTTAACCTTGGAATGCTCCATTACGAACCCCAACCCGGTTCAAAGGAAGTTTGTACTTAAAAATTATGCTTCCAATTGGTCATTTAAACTTCGAGAATCAAACTTCAACACAAACACAGGGGTCGATCGAATCGCTACAATTTACTTGCCAACGCCACCCACCCCCGCTGATCCAAAAATGGTTCCGGGAACCCTAAAGTGGCAAAGTGATGCGAAATGGACCTGGACCTCTGAATTAAAGAGAGGAACGGAAGGGTTGATCGATAAATCCGTTATTGGAACAGATATTTTGACAACCGATCAAGTAAAAACCCTTTTCCCGATTCCCTCCCAACCTCAAGCTTATTCTTTAAGGGTTAGCGGGGGAAGAGTTTATGAATACGATACATTTATCCCCGTTCCTACCGTAATGCCTGACGGTTCGATCGTGACAGTTTTTACCCCCTTTAAACAAGTAATTCCGATTTTGATCGGCGGGCAATGCGAAGTTGAAGTTGCGGATACGACCGGGCCTCAACTCAGTTTCATGAACCCCTATAGCACAAATACGAGTTCTCAGGCGGTTTTCTTCAAATCAATCGGGCCAAGTTTTTCCGAGGGTGAATTCATGCTCTACGGAACCACCGGGGAGACCTTAGCAAACGTTGAAAGCCCGCCTTCGGGATATTCCGTCCCATCATCCCTTGAAATCATCGTTGCGGATAATAATCCATTTGGAAATCAAGAGGGGGCCGCCTACTTTGACTCAGACCCATTTTTCCCTGCTAGTGAATGGGCATCTCATGATCCAAACCAACGTTATGCCGAGTTTAGCTACCAAACCGTGGGTTTGGGTCAAATTTCAACCGCCAGCTCGGGTTTGACGAGCTGCCCCACCGACGGCGAAGGAAATATCGACGTTACAAAATGGTATCGCTCGGATCCCCTCCAAACTTTGGGTCCCCTTGCAAATTACAAAGTAGTACAAAAAAATCTTGCTCAAGCCGATTTTCCGACTTATTCCTGGCTTCCGGCGCTTGCTTACCACAAATGTTTTTCCTACAGGTGGTACAAGATCGACCTTGGTAACTTGAAGCATTTCAGCACTAATAGGGCCAATTTGAAAACCGGTGAAATGGATTTTGCATGGGCAAATAATTCACCCGGATACTCAAATTTGAAATTTGGCTTTGGATGGGGGGAATCCTGCAATCTGGCCACCAACCCATACTTGATAGGCCAAATACTGGTTCGCGATAACGATCGCCCCAATGTTTTCATTAGGGCAAACGAATTGAAGAACACGGCCTCAATATATTATTGTCCTAGCAATATTCTGACCAGTCTTATCGATAGTGGAAACACTTGGAAATTTCTTTCCGGTTCTCCCGAAGCTAACCATAACGGAATCGGCAATTGGGCTGGGAACGATATTCAGGGTTTTGACGCGAGTTTTAGGCCCATCGGATTGCCTCCTATTTCCGATGACCTAACTTCCAATAACAACAGCAAGATCGAGATTGACATCCCGGTGTTCTTCAAAGTGCTTGGTTCAGATAACACGACAGGATACGCAACTAGCGCATTTAGGCTGGCATCCGGCGCAACCACCCTTGCGGACTCAACTTTTTCCGGAAGCGACATTAGGTACATTTTTAGGGCTCCCGGGAGTTATACGATCACTCTAAACGTACAAGACTTCAAAGCGTAAAATCTAAATCTTCTCTTTTATGGAAAATATAAAGCGTGGGGTTACTCTGATTGAGCTGGTTCTGGCGTTTCTCATCCTGGTAATCTGCACGCTTTCCGTTTCCAGCCTTATTAGCTTTGGTCATCGGGGAACGAAAAAAGATTTTCGGAACGTGGTTGCGATACAGCTCCTTGAAGATCGAATGAATCAAGTTTTAGCGCTTCCCGAGAAAAGCCTTTATGCCGCCATCGGCGGAACCTCCCAAACTTTTTCATCAGGAAATTTACTTGGAGTTCCCGTGGGAGCCACAACAACTCCGGCAATAGCTCCATTCAACGTTTCAATTACTTTGGAGAAAGTAAATGTTGATTTTTGGTATCGACCGCTCGACCTAGTAAACTCTCCCAACTATGATCCTGACCCTACCGCAGGCCCTCCTACCTGGGTTTTTTCGGGGCTTACAAAGTATGATTGCGATGGTAAAGTTGTTAAGATTACGACAACGGTCAGTTGGACAGAGCCTGTTTCCAACGCAAACAGAGTTGTCGAAGTTGTTAGTTTCGCGGTAGATCTAGAGGTTTGAGTATGAAGACTTTTTATAATAAATTTGGAATGGCTTTGGTTGTGGTTTTAATGTTCGCAACCGCGCTATTAATTTTGGGCGCGAATTACATCCAGACTTTTACCCATGTTAAAGTCTTGAATCCAAAGGTTCTCGACCATTTGAAAGCTGATTTTTACGCGCAGGGATTGCAAAAGATTGCCCTTTTAAAGTACAAGAAATTTCCCGCGGATTTCTATCACGCAATTTATTTCGACCTTGGGGGGCAGACTAATTCTCCGCAACCGTGGCTATCTTTCCATGAATTCAACCCCGCAGGTACGGTTTTGGCTGAAAGCACTCTACAATACCGCCCTTCGCAAACCACTCCGCTTGGAAACCCAACGCCTATCTCCTCCTACACTACCTCCTATAGGTTGCTTACTTCCGACCGCTATAAGCGGGATTCCATCGAGATCAAAGTGGTTCTTGAGGTTGGCGGGAAAAAGCATGAGTATTCAATGAAATTAGACGTGGAAAAGACTCTTTAAATGTCAAAGAATTTCCGAATTGGCTTTTATTTTCACGCCGGAAAACAAGCTTTCACTCTTATTGAAGTCATAATTTCGGTGGGAATTTTTGCGATGCTCATGACCGCAGTGATTTATACTTTTAAGGGAGGCAGCGATTCATTCAGCTCCGGCAATTGGAGAGTTCAAACGCAAAAGAAAGCCCAAGGTTTTTTGCTTCAATTAAAAGAGAATCTTGAAAAGGCAAATTATGCCATCCAAATACAAGGCTATGCCCTTGTACGTAAACTCAAGATGGCTTAACGCGACTCAGGACTGTAAAGTGACAAATAAGTCGGTAATGTATTTTTCAATCACAAAGCCCAACATTGTCGCTCAACCGGTGTTGGGCGTAAGCGCGCAAACGGGAGAGTGGTCGGGGGTAGTTTTAGGTTGCAATAACCGAAAGCTTACTTTAATTAGAACCGGTAATGTGACCACCTATAATACCTCATTCGCGCCTTCGGCGGGGTTAGTTCCGGGCGCCCCTTTTGCCTCTTGGGTCGTCCCCGGCTCAAACCCCGCCAAAGATACTATTTCCACTCAAATGGATGACACGGAAACAATTTTAGTTCAAAACACTACCTCGACAGATAACAAGGTGAAAATCCAAGTGACAGTTCAGTTTTGCCGATACCAAAACGGAGTTGCTACAAACGCAAAAATTACCGAATCAATTCTCGCAAAGATGCTTGTACTTAACCACCCGGTGAATCCATTTGGCCCGTAAAGCTTTTTTCGAAAAAGATTTTAGTAATTCTTTTGGGGTGCTACCCCAAACCCCGCCAAAGGGTCATAACCCTTTGGAATCCCATGATTCTTTTTCGGAAATCGGTCA
>JACPTH010000175.1 GCA_016192885.1 bacterium
GTGTGGATCACCCAAATATAGTGAAAGTTTTTGCATCTCAAATTGACGAGCTTCTGCTCTTCCCGTTTTTAGTAATGGAATTTATCCACGGAAGAAATCTTTCAGAGTGCCTTGATGACTACAAGAAAGATCCCATCTGTCTTTTTAGGCATTTGATAACGATACTTGAAAGCATTAATTTTTGCCACCAGAAGGGGATTGTCCACAGAGATTTGAAGCCTGAAAATATAATGCTTACCCCTGAAGGAGTAATAAAGATAATCGATTTTGGGATCGCCCGCTCTTCAACTCAAGATAATTTGGAAGGTTTTGCTTTGGGAACCCCTCAGTATATGGCTCCGGAACAATTCATGGGAAAATCCCCTACCTCGCGGTCGGATGTTTATTCCCTTGGGATCATGGTTTGGGAATTTTTGACCGGAAAACCTCCCTTTTTGGCGTCTCCAAAAAGCGCGGATCAATTTTTAGAGATGGCTGAAAAGCACATGAATAGCCGACCGCCTATCGAAGAGTTAACAAAGAACCCGTGCGCTTCTTCAATCGCTGATGTAATCGCATCGATGATTTCCAAAAAACCTGAGGAAAGACCTGAAATTCCCCTGTTGGTGGAACATTTTAAACAACATCTTTTTTCCTTGGGCGGGTCGATCGCCGGAATTTATGACGTTGAACGAGTAATTGCAACCGAAAAAACGGTCCAAGTTTTCAAGGCGAGAGATAATCAATTAAGAAGAGAAGTCGCGATAAGAATGCTTTCCCCGATCGGAGCAATGGATCTTTCTCTGCGCGAAATTTTCCTGGAAAAGTGCAGAAAATTGGCTGCCGTAAAACATTCATCCCTCCCGGAGGTTTATTCAATTGCATGCGACCCGTTAACCGGTTTGCCTTTCATAGTAATGGAGTACATAAATGAAGCGGATCTAAAAACCTTAAAACCCGACATTAGAAAGGATGCGGGCTTGGGGCTACGAATCATGAAATGCCTTCTAGAAAGCGTTCAATTCCTGCATTCAAATTCCGTTGTCCATGGCAATCTTGATGTTCAACAGGTTCTGTCTACTAAAGGTGGAGCCGTCAAGATAATTGGGTTTGACCTGACCTCCAAATTGGAAAACGAAGACCCAAAGCAAGACATTAATTCGCTTGGAAGGGTTTTTTCCGAACTAAACAAATTCGGGAAAAATGGCGGAGTAATTTTTCCGTCCTTGCAAATCATTTCAAAAGAAATGGAAGAGTTCGAGGGAAAAAGCA
>JACPTH010000014.1:0-1986 GCA_016192885.1 bacterium
TTGAGATCCTTTGTTTTCTCGTAAAAATCCGTTCCATCGACATTTGAAATGAATCGAACCGCTGGAGCATTTTTGGAATAATGCTTTAACGCTTCGGTAATCATGAAAGGGCCAAGGTCCGAGCCGCCGATTCCGATGTTTATTACGGTTCGGATAGCCTTTCCGGTAAAACCCTTCCAAGCGCCCGATCGAACTTTCTCCGAGAATGTTTTCATGTTCACCAGAACCGAGTTAACTTCCGGCATAACATCCCTGCCGTCAACGTAAATGGGTGAATTGGAGCGATTTCGAAGGGCAACATGCAAAGCGGCTCTGTTTTCAGTCCAATTGATTTTTTCTCCCGAAAACATGGCTTCAATTGCCTCATTAACCCCGGAACTTTCAGCAAGTTTTATCAAAAGAGAAAGTGTCTGTTCGGTAATTCGATTTTTAGAAAAATCAAACAAAAGATCTTCAAACACCAGGTGAAACTTCTCGAACCGGTTTTTATCTGACACAAAAAGATCTTTCATATGGAGCCCCTTTATCTCCTCAAAATGGGAAGAAAGGGCTTTCCATTCCGGCGTTTTGGGAAGAGAGTTCCCGCCTTTGATAACCTTATCTAACAGGCTTTGAATAGGATACATTTCGCTTCCTCCAAAAAATCAAAAATTCCCGAAGAAACAAACCGTTTATACTCGGAATTTTCTTTTATTTCAAGGATTGAACCTATTTAAACTTTGAGCTTAAAATCTAACATCGGTTAAGAAATCTTCCAAAACAAGGTCGTCGATTCTGTGGTTTTGGAAAGTTCGAATGGCGTCTTCAGGGGTGCAAACTATCGGCTCTGACGGTCCGTTGAAGGAAGTATTCAATAGGATCTGGACACCGCTTAACCTCTCAAACTCAAGTAGCAATTCGAACATTTTGGGGTCCCCCTCAGGGTTTACGGTTTGAACCCTCGCGGTGCCGTCAATATGTGTAATTGCCGGAAGCCTGTCTCGCCACTCGCGCCGAACCGGAACGATAAGCAGCATATAGGGAGATCTAGCTGCGGGGAGGTCGAAAAACTTTTCCGCTTTATCTTCGGTGACAACAGGCGCAAATGGACGAAAAGACTCGCGATGCTTGACACAAAGATTTAAATGGTCTTTCATTCTTGGATCGCAAGGATTGGCGAGTATGCTTCGATGCCCTAGCGCTCTGGGGCCTAATTCCATTCGACCCTGAAACCACCCGATAATTCTACCATCAAAAATACGTTTAGCCGCCTCTCTCACTAAATTCTCCGAACGATGAAAGGGAATTCTGGTGGCTCGTAACGCTTTTTCGCAATTTTCAACCGTAAAATGCGGGCCCAAGAAGGAATCTCCTTCACAAATGGTTCTTGGAATTCCAAGGGTGTGATGGGAATGGTATAGCGCGGCCCCCAACGAAGTTCCTCCGTCATTAGCCGCAGGTTGGACAAAAAGCCTCGAAAATTTTTTTTCCGTTAGAATACGGGAGTTACCGTAACCGTTTAAAGCAACCCCTCCGGCGTAACAAAGATTTGGAGAGCAGGTTTTGTGTGAAAGATCGGTACAAAGATGCATTAAGGTGTTGTCGGTTATATCCTGGAGAGATCTCGCTATATCAGCATGACGGCCATCAATGGGCTCGTTTTTTCCCCGCTTGGGGCCAAAAGTTTTTAAAAAATGCTTGCTTATCCAGTTATTATGGGACCAAGGCAAAATTTGAAATACGAAAAATTTTGTATCAATGACGAATTTTCCGCTTTCGTTCAATTGAATGAGCGGGGATAGGTCAAGTTTAGAATCGATCTTGCCATATGCTGAAAGCCCCATTACTTTGCCTTCGCCGGAGTACATTTCAAATCCCAAAAATTCGGTGATTGCCGAATAGACAGCTCCAATGGAATGCGGGTATAGAATTCGATCGATTTCTTGGATTCGAGTTCCGTTCCCAAAGGCAAAAAGAATGGAATCAAACTCGCCAAGAGAATCGCTT
>JACPTH010000014.1:2037-3800 GCA_016192885.1 bacterium
GGTGATGCCCGACATGGCGCCATTTAAAACGGGGAAATTTTGAGCCAAAATGGTCGGCTATTACTTCCCTATACTTCCCCATTGTTTTTGCATTTTCATAGCGTTTCGAATCAAACAGCATTCTCAAGCTTTTTGGGAGGAAACCCCAAATATGGCGCAAATAAGAGTAAATTATTTTTACCGGGTCATAATTTATTACTACTTCGTCGATATCTTCAATGTTATGACCGAGGTAGGATAGACCGGCTTCGATGGCATGAACCGGAATAGCGCGACTGTGTTTTACACGATCGAAACGCTCTTGTTCGGCTGCGAATAAAACCTTTCCCCCTCTGACAAACGCGGCACTGGTGTCGTGTCCGAAAACACCTAGACCCAAAATAAGTCGTTCGGCAGGAGGGGGAATTTGGTGCTTGAACATTTTAAAATGGTAATTCAGGATTAAGCGTCATTTCAAGCGATTTTTTCATATATGTTAAGTTTCGCACTTTTTTCAAAGAAGGGTTTGCGGTTTTCGCGGAAAGACGTTAGTGGAGCTGACCGAAATGATCTGAAGCAAATCCCAAGGCTTGCCATGGCCATCCAGGAAGGATGGTAGCCCCGAAGATCGCCATGGATGGCGATTCTAAGGGGTTTTGGCAAAGGCTTGGAGATGAGCGGGAAGTTATCATTTCGAGTCAGCGTAGCGAAGTCTTGGAGCGAATTCCGCAAAACCAGAACAAAAAAGCGCTAAACTCCACTATAATTATGAAGGTAATTACAATGAAGACCTTCTCTAACTTGCACATTCCAGAAAAACACGTTATTCTATGGGCGACTTGAAAATTTATTTTGAAAAAAACGTAATAATCAGGGGTTGGCTGGCTTTATGCCAATTTTTCGCAAAGGTAGATGCGAGTTTTCAAACCCTGTTCGAAATTCTCAATTCGTATTCGTAATTAATTTTAAAGAGCTGCAAGGAGTATTTTTATGACTTTACAAGTTCCTCAAAAAAAAGTTTCCGATGAAGAAATGGTGACCCTTCGAAACGAAAAGGTAGATCTTAACCGGAAATCCAGGCGTCACACAGGCATGAGTAAAGTCTGCAAGGGAAAGGCGGATGGGCTTCTTGAATGTCAAAATCAGGAAGGCCGTTGCCCCGAGTTTGACGAATGCCATAAGCCTATTTAAAAAGAAGAGAAACGCGAATTCGCGTTTCTCTTCTTGAATCTTTTTCTCTCTTTATGCTTCAACAAGCATGCAAATTCCCATGCCTCCGCCGACGCACAGAGTTGCTAACCCACGCTTCGCATTTCTTCTTTTCATTTCATAAAGAAGGGTTACCAAAATTCTTGTGCCGGAAGCGCCAATCGGGTGTCCAAGCGCAATGGCTCCCCCGTTAACATTAACTTTGGAGGGATCCCATCCGAGTTGGTATCCGACCCCTAAAGATTGGGCTGCGAATGCTTCATTAGCTTCTATTAAATCAATATCATTCATTGTCAATCCGCTTTTTTTGAGAAGTTTTTTAACCGCTTCCACCGGCCCCATTCCCATTAGGTAAGGATCGACACCGGCATATGCATATCCCGTAATTGTCGCCAATGGAGTCACTCCAAACTCTTCCGCGGCTTGCTCGGACATAACTACAATCGCGGCCGCACCGTCGTTAATTCCTGAAGCATTTCCCGCTGTAACGGTTCCGTCCTTTTTAAAGGCCGGCCTTAATGTACCAAGTTTTTCAAGCTGGGTTGTCGGCTTTGGATACTCATCCTTATTGAACA
>JACPTH010000015.1 GCA_016192885.1 bacterium
GACCATGAAGGGAAAATAACCTGCTTAACCTGCCATTCCCCGCACAGAAATGAAACCGCAACCGAGGCATGGGTCGCACCATCAATAGATCGCGCATCCGGAGGTGTCCACCTCACTTTTTTGTTGATAACCCCTAATCCTCGTGGCGAACTATGTAAACGGTGCCATGTGCGAGACCAGAATAATTTTTCGTCACAACCCCTTCATGAAGTTCGAAGCTTTGAAAGCCGAGCCTATTCAGGGTCTAAAGCCTGCCTGAGCTGTCACCCGGATGTTTTTAAGCAATGGAAGATTTCTCCCCACGCTCTGATGATTCGAACCCCGCAAGACCTACCTGATTTCGGAAACATTCCGGTCAACGGTTTTGAATGGCCCATAGAGAAAATACGGTACGTCGAAGGAGCCCATTTTGTGCATCGATTCGTTGCGGAATCGTCGGGAACCCTGATTGTCCTTCCCCGAATATTCGACATCGCAAAAAAAGTATGGCTTCCTGTCAGGGACTACGGATGGCAAAAGAGGTTTTGGTTCAAACAATGCGCCGGGTGTCACACCACGGGATTTGACCCGGAAAATGAGAGTTTTGTTGAATACGGGGTCGGATGCGAAGCCTGCCATGGACCATCCTTAAACCATGTCCGAACCCAATCCCCGAACTTCGTGGTCCACCCATCGCGTCTTTCACCGGAGCGAAGCGAAATGATTTGCGAATCATGTCATACCTCCGGGGTTGATAATAGCGGAAAATACCATTTTCCGGTTGGTTACAAACCCGGGGATAACATAGCCTCTTTTTTTTCGGGGTTAACTCCAAAACCCGGACAAGATAGCTCAAACTTTAAGGGTGACGAAAGCATAGCAGACAGACACCGCCAGTGGGAATTCATAAAAACAAGGCTTTTTTTGGCAAACGGGCTCACGTGTAACTATTGCCAGAATTTCCGTGAATTTAAAACCGCCTCCGGAAGCGATTTTCTTTCTCATGACCAGTATTGCCTGACTTGCCACACGGACAGAGATCAGCACCCGTTTAAAAACTCCAGCGGAAAATGTATTTCCTGTCATGAGCCTTCCAAGACTGCATCCGGAACCGCTTTTTCCATTCACGATCACAAATTCACATTTGAAAACCCTCTTTCCCCATGAAAAGTAGGTAGCCTTCAGCTATCAGCGGTCAGAATTCAGCAAAAAACTAGGAAATTCTTTACTCACCACGACACTTCCATAAATGTCAAACTTTGAGAACCCTTCAATGTTTCAAATTTCTTTGCATTCTTAAACCGCATTACTCAGTGCTTTTAGCTGACAGCTGATAGCTGAACGCTACAAAAGTGTTATGGCAAATTCGGCGAAACAAAAGAAAAGTCAACCATCAACGGATAATGGTCCGAACCGACATCCGTGCAGCTTTTTATGTCCAAAATCCCGGTTCCCGAAGAGATGAGACAATGGTCAATTGGAATCCAGAGAGGCCAAAGTTCGGTTCTCCAGGTGGGGTTAATTCCAAACCCCAACCTAGAATCCCTTAGTTTCGATTTCCGAATCAGATCACGAAACACGCAAGACCAAGGGGTAGCATTCAAATCTCCGATCAAGATAATCTCCCCCAAACCGTTGGAAATTAAATCTTGGATTTCGGAAATTTGGTCGTCTCTCAACTCTGAATACTCTTTGCTAATTGGAGGAAGGGTATGAGCGGCAATAAACTTAACTTTCTTTCCTTCAAGGGTGGTATGTGCCAAAATAGTCGGAACTCCGGCTTTTCCAATAAAAACTATCTCGAATTTTTCAATCGGAATTTTGCTAAAAAAAGCAATTCCAAAACAATCTTCCCTAATGGATTTTTCAATAAACGGAAATTCAGGTTGGAATTTCAATAATTCATTCCACCAGTTTGAGTTGACCTCCTCAAAAACCATGAAGTCCGGTTTTAGCCGGGAAACCAAACTAATTACCTTCCCGTAATCCCTGTTTCCCGCGTAAACATTGGATGTCAAAATTCTATATGAGCGACCCGAAGTTGCTGAAATCTCGCTTCCAATGAAGTAGGGAAAAATGAAAAAGAAGTTAAAAAATGCAAAGGAAAAAGACATAAGCACTAGTTTCCATTTTTTCAGCAACATAAAAAAAAGCGAGGCGGAAAAAAGTACAATAAAATATTGAAATCGAAAATGATTGCTTAAATCACAAATCCACCAATATCGTCCAAAAAATCCTAAGATTGAAAGAAAACAAAAAACAAAAACAATAAGCTCAAACAGATTACTAACCCGCATTCCTCAATTCTCGTTCAGCTTGCCAAAAAGGTTCGACAATTGGCCGAAATCTTCCCTGACCAAACCTGCAAGATAGGTAGATCCTGTGCTTAGGTATGCCTGGTAGAGCGAGCGGTCGAGGGAAAAATTATTTTGCATTGTCAAAACCCAGGACGGCCTTCCGTTCGAACCAACATCGAAAAGGCTCATGTGATCGTTTGAGCGCACTATAACCCGATTTTCAGATGAGAAATCGAAATTAAGGACCGCCCCCCGTGAAGCTGTTTGGGCGTTTTCGCCGACGAGATTTCCTGCGGTAAACCCCATTAACGAGCCAAGAGTTGGGATAACATCCACATGCTGGGTAAGCCCGTCGATGGTTTGCGGTTGAATTCCCGAACCCAGGATTATGCATGGAACATGAAATTGGTCGATGTGCGGGCCGGTTGCATGGGCAAAAAATCCGGCATCTCCAAGAGACTCCCCATGATCCCCGACAATAAGGAAAAAGGTATTCGTCGCCAAACCAAATGAATCTACTTTCCTGAAAAATCCATCGAGAGCATCATCGAGAAAAAAAAGGGAATTCTTGTAACGATTGGTTATTCCCTCAATCGCTTCAGGGGTAGGATCCAGCGATAGGACATCCGTGTTTTCAGGCATTGCAGGCGTAAATCGTTCGAATTCAGGAGGATA
>JACPTH010000016.1 GCA_016192885.1 bacterium
ATTCTCGGAGTAATAGAGTTAATAAATAAGCGGAAGGATTTTCAAAATCGCATTCCCGGCACCCCTTTAAAAGACGAAGTAATAATACCTTTTTCTCGTAAAGACCAAGATTTGTTGTTTTCCTTGGCTTCCCAAGCCGCCATAGCCCTTGAAAATAACCGCCTTCTAAAAGATATAAAAAAACTTTTTGAAGGGTTTGTGGAAGCATCCGTAATCGCAATTGAAGCCCGAGATCCGACTACTTCAGGTCATTCGGAAAGGGTTGCCGCGATGACGGTTTATTTCGCCCAAATCCTGGATCGTTCGATTGATGGGCCTTATAAAGATATAAGATTTAATTCTACCGCCCAAACGGAACTTCGATACGCCTCACTTCTACATGATTTTGGGAAGGTGGGCGTTCGCGAAGAAGTTTTAGTAAAGGCCAAGAAATTGTTTCCATATGAGTTAGAATCTCTTAGAAGTAGATTTTCCTTAATAAAAAAATCAATGGAATCAGACTTTTATAAAAATTCTCTTAATTATGTGCTGGAATATGGGGTTGAAAAATATAAAGCAATTCAACACTCTCTTGAGGCAAACTTAACGAATCAACTATATGAATTAGAGGAGTTACTTTTGTTCTTGGAAGGCGCAAACGAACCGACTATCCTTGAAGAGGGGAATTTCCAGCGCCTTATGTCTATCGCAGCTCGAGGATATCTTTCCACCGGCGGACTCGAAATTCCGTTTTTAACCGATCGCGAAATGCATGTTCTTTCAATTAGAAAGGGTAGTCTTTCCGAATCTGAGCGGCACGAGATCGAGTCACATGTAACTCACACCTTTAACTTCCTTTCGAAAATCCCATGGACAAGAGACCTCCGTCGCGTTCCTGAAATCGCTTTTTCCCACCATGAGAAACTTAATGGAAGAGGTTATCCAAACCATCTCCAAACTCCGTCCATTCCTCTTGAATCTCGGCTTCTTACGATTTGCGACATTTACGATGCCCTAACGGCAAAGGATCGCCCGTATAAGCGTGCAATTCCCTCTCAAAAAGCCTTTGATATTATGTTTGGGGAAGTTAACCAAGGGTTACTGGAAGAGGGATTATTAGAAATCTTCGTCAAAGCCAAAGTTTTTCAGGTCATAGAAGAACCCAAATTTAACCAAGGAAGAGACCTTCGAAATCGTTAAAGAGAACCATTAAATGAAGATTTTGAAAAGAAAAGCCAACCAAGTCTTTATAAGGTTTTTTGCTCTTTTATTAGCTTTTTCGTGGCTGGTTTTTACTTTGCCCCACCTCCACGATCATTCATGTTTTACCCACGATAGAATTTTCGAACAGGTAGAGATTGTTTCCCACCTTCATTGCGCGCACTGCGGTTTTTACAA
>JACPTH010000120.1 GCA_016192885.1 bacterium
TGTACGAGATTCGCAAGTTATGAAGACCTCGAAAAAAATAACTGTACTATTGAAGAGCGCGAGGAATTTGAGCCTCATATCGATATGGGAGCGGTAATTTTCGCGGGTGTCGATTATGAAAAAATCGGCTCTGAAGCGATGAAAGAAGCTGACGTTATTGTTTGGGACGGCGGAAATAACGACCTTCCTTTTTTCCGTTCCGACCTTCATATCGTTGTCGCCGACCCGCACAGGCCTAACAACGAATGTACTTTTTATCCCGGGGAAGCGAACGTTTACCTTGCCGATGTAATCGTAATCAATAAGATTGATTCATGCTACCCCGATGACCTTGAAATAGTACGCGAAAACATTATGTCCATGAACCCTAAAGCGGCTATTGTGTACGCGGCAAGCCCTGTTTTTGTCAATCACGGCAACGAAATCCGGGGCAAATCGGTTCTTGTTATTGAAGACGGTCCGACTTTAACTCATGGGAACATGACTTTTGGGGCGGGGGTTGTTGCGGCCAATCGTTATGGCGCGAAAGAGATCGTTGATCCCAAGGAATACTTCCACGGTACTCTCCTAAAAAATATCCGGATATGGGGCCGGTTTTGCCCGCTCTCGGATATGGAAAAAAACAAACCGCCGACCTTGAAAAAACAATTAACTCGGTAAAATGCGATTTGGTCATTTCAGCGACTCCTATTGATTTAACCAGAATTTTAAAAATAAAAAAACCCCACCTTCGCGTAAGGTATGAACTTCAAGAAATTGGGGAACCCAATTTTAAAGGAATTATTGACGATTTTCTTGGAAAACGCGGGAAATCAAAGACTGGTAAGGGGAAGTGATACAGCTTTCAGTACGGTTTGGGTCGAAGTTTAGTTTCTACTTTTTTCTTGCCTTCCAAATTTTTCTTGGAGGGCAAGAAACGTTAAAGGCCGAATCAAATGCCACTTCTTCCCTTTCTCTTCAAGGTTTAAGTTCATTCGCGCTAATAGTTGTTTCATCAAATAGGGCGATTCTTGAGGCCCTCCACGGCTTGGAATCAGCCAGGCACCAAACCGGAAAGAAAGAATCAGGTTTCCGTCCGATAGTAAGGGTGGCCCAACAGATTTCCAAAACCACCAATCGAAATTACAATGTTTTAACCGGAATCGACCAAGATTACTCCACCAGGGGTCGGGGAACGGGAATTTCAATCGGTCAGAAAACCTTTTTGGGAAATGCGAGCCTCGATTTAGAAAAGTCAAAAACGGATTATGCGGTTGGAGGTTCCTCATACTTTGAATCTTCTTATCTCTCTCTTTTGACGGGAATCCTGCGTCGTGATTCCGCGGTTAATTCCATCGAGAGAAAAATAAGTTTTGGGAATTATAGGGCTGAACAAGCCAGAGTCGATTCAATTATCCTGGATACTCTCTTTGAATCTCTCAAAGTGCTATTTGATAGGCTAATAACCGAGCAAACCAGCCTTTTTAAGGAACGAAACCTGGAATTTTATCAAAAAATGCTCGAAGAGGCCACCGTCAAATTGGAAAATGGTCTTGGAAGCGAACTTGACTTAAAACAAGCCAAGGTGAAATTATCTCTAGCTGAAACCGACCTCAAGGAAAGCCGGTTGAGTCTTTGCGAAGTTGACCGACAATTGGGGCTTATTCTGGGTGATCCTGTTTGGAATAAAGCGATTGCGAGCATGAGTCCGTCGGATATTGTCAACCTGGTTCCGGATGTTTTCGATTTCGCTTTTTTGGCTTCCCAAAGTCTTTTTATGAGACCCGATATCAAGCTCATCATGAGCGAACTTGATGTCCAACGCCAGGAATCATTGCTTGCAAAGGAACAAAATCGACCGAACGTGCAGCTTAAAACGCGTTGGGGGCGCCAAGGTCGAGCAACAGACCCGGAGCTTGCCCATGAAAAACGCGATAAAAGCTGGGACGTAACTGTTTCTTGGGAAACCACATTCGGCCATCGCCCCGAAGGATTTGAGCGAAGAACCCAACTTGAGAGACTGAAAGCGCTGGAAATTCGGCGCGAACAGGCTTTTCAAAAGGCTAAAAAGGAAATCTCCGAAAGAATTGACCGCATCAAATTTTACAAACATAGTCTTTTTACTTCGCGTGAGTCTTTGAAACTTTCGGCTGAAATTCTTGAAGGACAGCGAATGAATTTTTCCCTCGGGAAGACTTCCCTCCTAGATCTTTTGCGATACCAATCCGATTATGAAACTTCACGCCTTTCGGTGATAAGGGCTGAAGCAGTGCTCGGTTTAAGTTGGCTCCAACTTCTTTACGAATTGGGCGAATTGCCGAGTTTTTTAGGAATTCGACCGCGAAAAGGGGTTTAGTTTCGTGTTACTAAGTGGTTTAAGCCGGTAGCCGATGACTGAACGCTTGCTGGTTTTGCTTCTTATTCTAATACCGTTAAATTCCGGTTGCACGTCAGGCGATAAGGTTAAGGGGGCCGTTCTTCCTTCTTTTCATTATTCCTACGGGTCTCGATCGAGTCAAGTCACATTTACCGGCATTGTACAAGCTTCTCAAAGTTATGAAATTTCCTTGAAAGAAGGGTGCTGGGGGCTGGTGAAATGGATTGCAACCGAGGGAACAATCGTGGCCTCCGGAGATAAAATTGCCTCCATCGACATGTCGGCCTGGGAAGAACAATTAGAGTATAATGAAATGGAACTTAGGCACAGCAAGGAAGCGGCGACAGGATTTGATTCCCAAACTCCGTTTGTCCTTGGAGGATTCTCTACCGACTTTAAATCAAAGGAACGTGACCTTCTTTTAAAGAAGGGAGAACTTGAATGGCTAAGAGATGGAAAGCTTCTGGATGAACGTCTTCGAGTATTGACCGACCATGAAAAAGCCAAAAGAGAAATTGACTTCGCGCGGAAAATTCTTTCATTTCAAAAAGAAATTGTCGAAAGGGGCTTCGATAGCCCATTTAGCCGCCGGGAACGCGAAATCGAATTGGCCGCGAAAGAAATTGAGATGGATTATTCCGCAATGCGAATCAGGAGAATGAATACCGGCCCGCTTGAGGATGAAATCGCAAAAGCCATGCACGCGATTGCCGTTGCGTCCGGCGAACGGTGGTTAGCCGATATTCAAAAGATCTCCGGGGCCACTTCGAGGGAGATAGAAAGGAAATCTTTGGACTTTTCGGTTGAGTGCAATTCTTCCCAGGTGAGAATAAATTCAGAACGCCTTGACCAGCGAGAAATTTTTTCAAAGTTCTCCGGTTTGGTTATTTATCCGACCTTTTGGGGTGGCCAAAAAGTCGCACCGGGCGAGGAAGTCTGGGAAGGGCTTTCGTTTATGAAAATTGTCGCAACCGGCTCGATTTTGTTGGACGCAGCAGTAGACGAAACAGTTTCTTCTTTATTCCAACCTGGAGCGACCGCTTCGATTAGGCTAGATATATATCAAGAAATTGCCCTTCCAGGAAAGGTTCTATCCGTTGGGAAGGTTCCAAGGCGAAAAATGGTTAGAGTCCCAACCGAATTTAAAAAATTTCCTGTACAAGTGGGGGTAGAAGCCGGAAGTCTTCCGGTGCGCCTTGGGATAAAGGGGGAAGTAACCGTTTTTCTGGCCAAAAGCGATGGAGTTTTTATTCCGCGCGACCTTGTAAGAGATGAAGGCGGGTCGTCCACTGTTCGTATTTTAAACTCGTTCGGAAATGTTTCTTCTCTTTCAGCCATAGTCGAACCTTTTGATTCCGATACGGTGCGATGGATGAATCCCCCGGCAAGCTCCGGATTGTTATTATACTAAATCAAAAGCCGGCGATATTCCTATTTCCCCTCTTCTTCGATTCCCAAGATCTCATAGCCTCGGGAAACGCACAAAGTTCCATCGATGCGAAATAATTCGGTTAGGGCGTTACAATACCCCACTTTGGCTTTTATTTCGGCAATACGCGCGGCCGCCAGGTCTCGGAGAGCTTGGGCGACCTGGAAAGATGTGGTCTTTCCGACTTGAAATCTTATTTCCTCCACGCGAACTTTTTCCTTTTGTTTTTCGCCTGTTTTTGCGGTGGCCTGGATCTGTTGAAGAGCGCGTTTCACTTCAAGGTAAGCTGTCAAAACATCTTCTTGAAAAAGTTGTCTTAGATTTTGCAAGGATTCCCTACGTTGCATCAAGGAAAACTGAGCCTTTCGATGGTTCGCCTGAGCTTCACGGCGTCGCGAAAATAGATCGTATTCAAAACCGGCTTCAATGTCGTAACCCCTTTCCCAAAATCGGTTGGGCGTGGCCTCAAAAGACTTTGCGAAACCTGATTTTCCTAAGGAAAGAAAGAAATCAAGTCGGGGAAGTAAACCGCTGCGGGTTTGTACAAGTTCGAGCTCGCCTTTTTTCGAGAGCAATTCAGCCTGCATGATTTCCGGCCGGTTTTCCATTGCACGCTCAACATGGATCTCGGGAGGCATTAAAAAGGATTCGTTAATTTCAGGTTGATCGGAAAGCGTCACCTGAAAATCCCAGAATTTATCCGAATCAGGATTGATTACCCTAAGGAAGGAGATCCTAGCCGCCTCAAGGGAACTTTGAGCGTCAATCACACCCTCCTCTCGTAGCGCAACTTCAGCATCCGCCGCGGCAAGCTCTGATTCCGGAACGCTTCCCAACGCGATTTTTTTCATCGTTTCGTCGCGTTGAATACATGCCAGCCGATAGGATTCATTCATTATTTCCAGTTCCTTTTCAGCCAGAAAAAGTGCCCAGTATTTTTTCTCTATTTCAGCCGCCAACGACAAAACAAATCCCGCAAGCTCGAAACCGGATATTTGTACATCGAATTCAGCCTGCTTAATTTGGACTGTATTTACCGAACTTCCGACTCCCCTTTTGAGGGGAACTTGTAATTTTACTCCCAATCTTGTTTCAAAAAAACTTTTAGGCCTTGTTGAACGGCTTCTGTTTCCGGTTAAATCTATGGAGATTTCAGTCCCGGTTTGAAGCAATCTGGTTCCGCCGACCCCTCCTTCGGTTTGATTGTCCCCCGTATTTCCAAGCTTTCCGTTGGAAAGAATCTGTTTTTTAGTCTCGTCGGCCCCTGAAAGGTTTCCTTGAAGTCGGGTATCGAAGCGGCTCCTTTCCTTTTCCACCGCTGTTTCGGAAATATTAAAATTGAGTCTTCGAACATTCAACTGATGATTGTTGCGTAGCGCGGTAAAAACCGCTTCCTCAAGGCTCAAAGAAATAGACCGATTTTTTGGTAACAGTCGCATAATTTCCCGCGAAACTCCGTTGGATACTTCCGCGCTCGCAGTCGCCAAAGGGCGGGGAAATTCAAATTCATTCGCAAGGTTGGTTTCCGGAAGCATGAAAAGACAAAAAATTACATATACCCAAATGTTTTTTCTCATAAACTTCTAACCTCAGTTACAGGGGGGGCTCACATTTAATGAATTCCGGGTTTCTTGCTGTTTTTCCGTAACGGAATAGTAAAAAAAGTGATAAACCACCGGAATGAAAACAAGGGAAACAAATGTCGAGCATGTTAGACCTCCGATTACCACGCGGGCAAGCGGAGCCTGAACTTCCCCGCCTTCTCCCCAACCTAACGCGAGAGGAATCAAACCTAGGATTGTTGTAAGAGCGGTCATTAAAACCGGTCGGAATCTGTCTCGACCGGCTTCTAAGAGCGCGGGAATGAGAGCAAGTTTACGGTCCCGGAAAAGCAAGTTGGCGTGATCGACCAGAAGGATCGAATTGTTCACCACAATCCCGCCAAGCATTATTATTCCAATGAATGATTGAACGTTGAGCGAGGTTTGAGTGATAACCATAATAAGAATTACCCCGATGCTAGAAAGAGGTACCGTGACCATGACTATGAAAGGGTCAAGAAACGATTCATATTGAACGGCCATCACCATGTAAACCAGGATAATTGCGAGAAAACAGCGAATTCCCCTCAGTTTTTCCCGCGCTTCGGCCAAAACGACCCCCAACGGCCTTTCGCCCGAGTCGGCGGTGACGTTAATAATTCTCTCTTGATCTAGACGTTCGAGTACGACCGGGCCGGTTCGAGAGACAACTCCGGCCACATTTCGAATAGCAACCGGATTGTTTTCCGCGTTGAGAATCGTCAAGTCCATAATTTCTTCCAAGCTCATGAATTCCGCGTCTTTGGCTCTGACCAGAATGCGATATTCATCGCCGCCTTCGCGGTAATTTCCCGCGCGAGCCCCCGAAAGCAGGGTTTCAAGAAAACTCGCGACCTTTTGAATCGTTAGCTTTTGATCCGAAGCCCTGCGTCGATCTATGGAAATCAAGCGTTCCGGAGCGCCGGATTCGCGACTGATTTGAACATCCGAAACCCCGTCTATCTGGAATAAAGCTTTTTCAACTTTTTTTGCAAGGTTGTCGGCCTTTTCAACGTTGTGACCTCTAACCTGAACCTGAACTTTGTCGGCATTGGAAGCTCCCAAGCGGAAGATAAACAACCCCTGCCCTTCACGGGTTCTAACTTTAACCCCCGGAACTTTGGCTAGGACGGTTCTAAGTTCGGAGGCAATTCGCGAACTCGATCGCTTCCTTTTTGCCCGGTCGAGGAGTGGAATGCGAAATTCCCCGCGATTAATGCGTCCCTGGCCCCCGCCGCCTCCGCCCCCGATGCTTACTACAACGCATTCCAGCTCAGGAACGGAATCTAAAATAATCAACTCAATTTGTTTCATTTTTTCTTCTACCAAGCTAAGCCTGCTTCCAATTTCCATTTCGGCGCTAACACGAACTTCTCCCTCGTCCGCGGCGGGCATAAATTCAGTGGTAATCCTGGGAAGAAGAGCCAAACAACCCGCTAAAACCGAAGCTACAATTAAGAGGGTCAATTTTCGCCAGCGAAGAACCCAAGAAAGGATTTCTAGGTAACGTTCTTCGAAAAACCCGAGAAACCTCTTAACTAATGAGACTGATGAATGATTGGCGGGGTCATTTTTGTTTGCCGATCCCAATCGAAATTTTGAACAGAGCATGGGTATCAACGTAATCGACACCAACAAGGAACAGGAAAGAGAAAAACAGACCACGTATGAAAGCTGTTTAAACATCAATCCGGTCATTCCTTCGACGAAAAGCAGGGGTAAAAAAATCACCAGCGTGGTAAGGGTACTGGCCAGAATCGGCGCGGCCACCTCCCCGGCACCTTCAATTGCCGCGTCAATAGGATTTTTCCCCCCCTCGCAAAACCGAAAGATGTTTTCCAATACGACTATTGAATTATCGACCAGCATTCCGGTCCCCAAGGCAACCCCGCCCAGGGACATAATGTTCAGCGTAAAGCCGTTGTAATACATTAAAGCAAAGGTGGAAACAATCGACAGCGGAATAGAGGTTCCGATGATCAAGGTGCTTCGCCAATCCCCTATAAAGATAAGCAGAATAAGAACCGCAAGAATACTACCCGAAATAGCCGAAGAACTTACATTCTTTATGGAACGTTTGATATATTTAGATGTGTCAACCAAAGATGAAATTTTCACTTGCGGCAAGTCTTGATTTATTTGAGCCACCTCTTCAAGAACCGCTTCAGCAACTTCGACGGTGTTTTTACCTGATTGTTTATTGATTGCGAGCCGCAAACCAGGTTGACCGTTTACCCGAATCACTTGGCGAACTTTTTCCCATTTATCAATTATAGTAGCCACATCGCCTAGACGAATCAGCGAAGAACCGTTCTCGAAAACAACGATGTCTTTTATTTGATCAACTTGAAAAAATTCACCCGGTGTTCGAATGGTAAATTCATAATTTCCAACCTCAATTATTCCGGCCGGGAGGTTAAGGTTCTCCTGCTTGAGTTTGGCAATGACCGGCTCAAGGCGAAGATTCATCGCTTTCAAGCGCTCTGGGTCAAGGTTCACATGAATCTCGCGTTTCCGCCCGCCGTTGATATCCACGGCTGCAACGCCAGGAATGCGTTCAAGACGGTACTTCACCTGATCCTCAATTAACTTTAAAAGTTGAACCGGATCTAACTTGCTCGAAATTCCAAGATTCAAAATGGGAAAATTCGCCAAATCGAATTTCCGAAGAATCGGCCGTTCAACCCCCTCGGGGAGTCTTGAAAGAATGCGGTCAAGCCTATCTCGAATATCGTTCGCCGCCGCGTCAAGATCGGTCCCCCAAATGAATTGGACCCGAACCGAACATCGACCCTCCGTAGAGTTTGAGGATACTTCTTCGACGCCTGTAACCGCGCTAATAGCTTGTTCTATAGGCCTAGTTACAAGGGACTCAATTTCAACCGGGCTCGCATTTTCGTAAGTTGCGGAGATAGAAATCGTCGGATAGGTGATGTCAGGCATCAAGTCGATTGGAAGATGATGAAGCGAAACAGCCCCGAATAAAACAATAATCAGGGTAATCATGGTTATCCCAATTGGGCGTCGAACAGACCATTCCCAGATATTCATGTTTTATTCTTTTCCTTTACCTCTCTCGGATTTTTTCCCGCCTTCCCGGGAACCCCGCTTTCGCTCTGATTGGGTTTCCCGGTTGTTTTCCTTCTCCCCTGGTAGGTCTATGGAAGTTCCGTCTTCAAGCAAGTGTTGACCCAGGGTAACGACAAAACCTGAGATTGTGGGTGAGGAAACTTCCACCAGGTCACTTTGAATAATGCCCTTTTCGACGGGTAAGAAGCACGCGACGCTTCTTTGGGTATCCACCCAAAACACGCCTTCCGTGTTTTCGCGCCGGGCGAGAGCCGTAATAGGAACGGCGGTCACTGCCGCTTTGGACATGTACTTTACCTTTGCGATGACAAACATTCCAGGTTTGAGCGCAAAATCCTGGTTAGATATTTCAATTTCAACACGACCTTGCCTGGTAGATGAACTAAGAAATGGACTGATTCTAGCCACGATTCCAAAAAACGCTTTATTTGGAATTGCACCGGTCGTAATTTGAACGACCTGCCCTGTTTTCATTCGATAATAATCCCTTTCCACTATTTCAACGATTGCCGTGATTGTCGCTAAATCATAAATACTGACAATTGGAGTATTTGGGGAAAGCATCGCCCCAACGTTCTGGAAACGTTCGGCGACGTGGTACCCTGCGGAATTATCAATCCAGGATGCGTTCAGGCGGGTATATGAAAGCCTAATTTTAGTAGACTGCAGAGCGGCCTCTTTTTGAAGGATCTGGGCTTTGCTTACCTCGTGTTTTGCTTCACGACTCTTCAATTAGGCAAGGGAAGCTTCCACTTCAACATCCGAGGAAACTTTTTGAAGGCGCATTGCTTTCACTCTGTCATTTTCGCGTCGGGCTGTTTCAAGAAGCGCTTCGCTTTCTTTAACGCTTGCCCTGGCAATTGCAAGCTCAGCTTCCGCTTGAACGACCGCTTGAACGAATTCCTCGTCCTCGATTTCCGCGATAGGCTGATCCTTCTTTAGGCGATCCCCGACATCGCAATTCAATTTTTTCAAGCGCCCGGAAATTTTGGGAACAACAGTGAACTGAATTTTTGGAATCAACGACCCGGAAAATTTTCCCTCATCTTCTAGGTCGCGAATAATCACCGGTGAAACTTCAACCGCAACGGAAGTAGGAGAGCCACCGCTACCCCGCTTTGGCTTATCTTGCCGTATTTGGGGCATGAAAGCCAGGTAACCGGTTGAAATCAGAAAAATCCCTAGTGTCAGATAAAAAAGAACGCGTCTCATAATTTCCTAGCCCCTTCGGTCCAATTCCACGGTTGATAAAGGAAAAAATACGGATTTTTAATCGTTGCCGGCGTTGAAAAAATGAATGTAATATAACACAGAATAAAGTGAAAAGTTCATTAAACTACTTTCGCAAGCAGGTCAAGAATGTGAAGTGTTTTTGCACCCTTTTGGGACAAAGGCAAACCTAAAGACTCCAAGCAAGTCCAGCATGAGGTAATCGTTGTTTCCGCGCCGGTTTTCAAAAGCTGTTCGACTCGCTGTTCTCGAATCGCCGCCGAAATGGCGGGGTGCCTGATCGTGAAGATTCCGCCGAAGCCGCAACAAGAACCTTCCTTGTAAGACTCTCTTAGAGTCTCATGCAGAGCTTTTTTTAGCAAGACTCTTGGTGCTGAAAAAATCCCCAAACCCCTTGCTTGGTGGCAAGGGTCATGAAATGTGTAACTGCCTGAAATACGATTCTTCGGTTTCCAATCTGATTCTGAAAGAAAGGAATACAGGTCGCCGGAAATTTCTAGAATGCGTGATTCATCAGGGGAAAGATCGTACAAAAACGAAAGATAGCGAAATCCGTAAAGACAGGTTGGGCATGCGACCAGTATTCTGGCTGGCTTGGCACGCTTAAAGTTTAAAAAAAGTTTTTTTACAATCATTGAGTGCAAGGAAAAATCCGGGATTCCAAGCACGGGTGTTGCGCAGCAGCCTAAATTTTTGGCAATAACTACCCCGGGAGCTAAGGCGGAAACAACTTTCAATAGGTTACCTAGTCGCTCGGAATTCTGTTCGAGTACGCACCCGGGGAAAACAATCGTCTTACCTTCAAGATCCAAGTTTGGAGGGTCATTTTTAGATAGTGAATCAACAAACCGTCTGAAAATGGATTTAATGATTTTTGTTGAACCTAACGCCTTTTCTTTATGGATAGCAAGCGGTAAAGCCAAAAGGGAAATTTTTCTGAACATCCGGAAATGATAACCCGCGTCCAGAGCTGCTCCATGCCAATCTGAAAATTTTCCGCGCGAAAGCAGCAACCGAGCTAATATGCTAAGTCTGCTAACGTCAACGCCGTTGGGACAGGAATTTTTGCAATTTAAGCAACCCAAACATCGGCTTAAAATCTGAGCAATCTTTGCCTCAGGAAGTTCCCGCCCTTCCTCCAGGGCTTGAAGAAGAGCAATCTTCCCCCGCATGGTTGAACTTTCTTGGGTTTGATGACGAAATACAGGGCAAAATGCCATGCAGCTCCCGCATTTCACGCATTTGGAAAGCTCATTTCTAAGAAGTTCACGCAAAAAACTCTGGGATTTCGGTTTCATTGTTGGTCTTTCCACTACAGGCCTTAGATTCAGCCGTTAAAACATTCTTTAAAAAAAGTAAGCCTTCAGCTATCACCGGTTAGCATTCAGCAAAAAAACTAGGAAATTATTTTGCCACCACACCGCTTCAATAAATATCAAACTTTGAGAACCTAACATTTCAAATTTCCTTGCACTCTTAAAGCGCATTATTCAGTGCTTTTAGCTGATGGCTGAACGCTTACTAAATAAAGTGGTTTCATGTAATTCATGAGGGTTCAATTTTTTGTTGCGCCAAGCTTTAGCAGGGCAGGCTTATTTAAACTATGTTGAGAGGCAGAAAAAGCGATTGTAAAGATAACATATTTTTACAAAAATCAAAATGGCCGATTCCTTTGCACCGCAATTCTCGGCCAAGGCAAAAGTTCTCTATGATTCGCACTGATAGCTCATCTCGATCCCCTGACTCCTCGCTCGAATCGTTTCACGCCGATTGCTCCGGTAACTTCTATTTTAAAGCAACGCGATTTTTTTCTTCGCAAAGGTAGCAGTCGCAAGAAAAATCATGTATCGTCTCAGTATTATGTCAGGTGATCGGTCAGGCGACCAGCTTTCTCGGATGAGAGTCTCCGGCTAATTTCGGAAGTGTTGGCCTTGCCCGGTTCAGCTTGCCTAAGGAGAAGATAATCATGACCCAAAAGGTTTTGCGAAAAGAAGTTCTTGTACACGCTTCGATCGAGGAATTGTGGCGGCTATGGACCACCGTTGAGGGAGTGAAAACATTTTTTGCCCCCGATGCTGCCATTGAGTTGAAGGCGGGTGGAACCTATGAAATGTATTTC
>JACPTH010000121.1 GCA_016192885.1 bacterium
ATAAAATCAGGATAACCAAGCAAAAACAACGTAGTGATGCGGAATATTGAATCTCATAAGAATGAAGAAGGGTTTTTTCTGAGTGTTAACCAATTCATTTTCACCGACCAACTTACAAAACTATTGTGAAAAAAGACATTGTAGCAAATTGGCAGATTCGCAGGTTTTGTAGTAATTCAGTCAAATTGCTACAGTGTCTGAAAAAACGTAAATAATTTCGGTAAGCCCAGGCTTTATGCTTGGGAGGCTAAAATTTACCCAAGTAATTGGGGTCCCTCTCGAACGCCTTTTACTAAAGTTTGGGAGCACCGATGCTTGTTCCGCACAATGTCGAAGGGCATGCTTTCGAATAATTTTGCAATTACCTCCATCGATTAAAACTTTGCCTTTGCGGCCTGTTAAAAGCGATAGTTTCGAATAAAGCAAAAAGTATTGATTATTCTTCAACCAAGGAGTTTTTTATTCTGCTTAGGCGCCCGCGCAGCCGAAGTATTGCTTTTGTGTGAAGTTGCGAAACCCGAGAATCGGAAACTCCAAGTATTTTCCCGATTTCCTTTGAAGTTAAATCTTCATAATAGTACAAGGTAATAACCAGGCGCTCGCGTTCTGAGAGTTTGGAGATAGCGTCAGCTAAGATATTTTTAGCTTCGGATTCTTCAATTTTTAGCTGGGGATTATCGCTTTTTTGATTCTCGACAAAATCGAACCTTGATGAGCCTTCTTCATCCTCATCGTAAAAAATTTCATCAAGGGAAAGCAAAAGGGATTTCTTTGTTTCCTCGAAAAGCTTATGAAGTTCGGAAATATCAATTTTGAGGTAATCCGCAATTTCCTCGTCAGTAGCTGCCCGCCCTAGTTTTCCTTCGAGTTTAGCGTAAGCTTTCTCAAGTTTTCTTGCTTTTTGCCTAATTGAACGGGGTGTCCAATCAAGGACTCGAAGCTCGTCAAAAATTGCGCCTCGAATTCTAGTTTTAGCATAAGTCTTGAATTTTACTTTTCTCTCCGGATCATATTTATCAATGGCATCGATTAGCCCAAGAATGCCATAGCTTACAAGATCGTCAAACTCAACATTATTGGGAAGATTAATTGCTATCCGACCGGCGACATATTTTACAAATGAAGCATACTTCAAAATTAGGGAATCTTTTATCCTTTGATCGCGAGATCCCTTGTATTGAAGCCAAAGGTTCTGGTCGTCTTCTTCCTGGTGTTGCTTCGCTAGAGCTTTTTTTTCTCTTTCGATCTCATTTTCTTTCCCAACTGTAATTTCTTGATTTACCATTTTCATCCATCTCCAGTTTCTTTATGAAACCACGGCAGAATCGCCACTCGAAACAACCTTTCCCTTTTTAACTTTCATGCGCGGAAAAGCAACCGGTTTAAATTCTGTTGGTTTATTACTCTGCAGAGCATCAACAATACTACTTCCCTCAGGCTTAATCAAGTCGCCCAATTCTTGCTCGACCGAATCATCCGCAAGTTTGAGTTCGCTTTCAAGGCGCTCTTTTTCCTGCTTTGCGGAGATAGGCATAATGAAAACCTCTAACACGCTTCCCAAAAACGTTCCCAAAACGCCAAAAACAAAAAAAACCGTAAGCGTGCGAAAAATTAATGTTTGAAAGGTAACTTTTGCAATTAGTGAAAGAAGCAATACTATTATCGAAAGGCTGACAGAAAGGAAAAAACCGAAAAGTAAAGGAAGCCTTAACATGGTTTCATAGTTCCTTTGGGGGTTCCCCGAGGATTGAAACCGACATTTTTCCCGATGAGAGAATGAACTCCACGGAACGACCGGAATTTCCTCCGACCGCCTTCGCAATAATCGGCACGCCCAATTCATCAAGGGCTTTAAGGACGGCTTCGACATTTTGCTTCCCGACACTATTGGAAATTCCGTCAGCTGGGGGAAACATTTCGGACCCCCCTACAATTTTTGCCCAAACATTGCTCCGGAAAACTCCGGCATGGGCTAAAGTTTGGAACAACAATGGAATAGCCGTATTGGCGAATTTCTTGGGGTTCACCTTTTCAGTTTGAACTCCGGAGGAACAGGGAAGCATGATATGAGCTAATCCTCCAATTCGCGTTTTTGGGTCATACATTGCGACAATAACACAAGAACCTACCCCATATACCGCAAGAACATCCGGAGGCTGCGAAATACGCATTTCCGCCATTCCCACGGGAAGTATTTCGGGCATAATTCACTTATTCACCGGGGTTTGAAAACATGAGAACCTTTTTTGGGAAAAAACCGGCCGTTTTCACAATGCCCCACCTAATTTACCCCAATAGCGGACAAAATCAACTCTAGGGAAACAGGGTCAGGCAACAGAAAAATGTGCATTTTCAAATTCTCCTGGTTATCGGTAAACATGGTTTCAACCATCAATACATGATCCCCCACATCCCCCATTCCTAATATTACCGAGTCAATTAGCGCCCCAGCCATATCAAAAGCCAAAGAAGGAATCGAATTAAACATTGGAACATTCACGATTGCGGAAAGGGCGTTTAGAAACGACCCGGCAAGAATGTTCCCCATCTCGCACAAACAAGAACGTTCAAAATCGTTTATTTTTAGCGGAATTTCAACAGTCGAAGTCGGAATAAGGATTTTCAACATTCGAATTGTGGTTCGTTCAGGCATAAGAAGGAGAAAACTTCCTTTTATTTTCCCCAAAACGCGAAGATAAATCCCCATTACCCTTTCCTCGGGACCTCCCGCCAATTCAGCCACCTTGGAAAAAGGGAGAATTTGCGCGTTTGGAACCGACATTGAAATTCTGCGATTCAAAAATTGGGCAAGGGCCGTGGCTGCATTCCCGCAACCAATATTCCCTAATTCCCGCAACGCATCAAGCTGTTTTTGGTTTAATGTACATAAATCCCGCATTTGGTTTTTCTTCCTTGAAATTGAAACAACCCCAGCAATTATAAACAAGGGCTCCAAGAATTGCAATAATCTGTTTGGGATTAAAAAATTGTCTCTTAAAAATCCACTCCCAATTCAATCGGGACGATCCTTTTTGCCTTCAGGGAGGTTTGCCGGGGCGTACTTTCTCCCATTGAATTTTCCCATGGCCTTACCCCCAAACCCAAGGAGAAGAAGTCTAACAAGTTCAGGAATATCTTGGAAAATTTGGAATAAAATTTCTTTTTCACCCTCATCAATTTGTCCTAGAACAAATTGATCGAGCCCCGCCAAGCCAATCTTTCCTATTCCGATTCTAAGGCGCCAAAAATTTTCTCCAACAAATTCGATAATTGATTCCAAACCATGGTGCCCGCCCGCACCCCCGGAAGAGCGAAGCCTAACGCTCCCGAGCGGAAGGTTAATATCGTCGGCAATCACAAGGAGATCGGATGAAGGTAAAGTTTGGGAAGAAAGAAGCGGCCCGACCGACTCTCCTTAAAGATTCATGAAAGTTTGAGGTTTTGATAAAAGATGGTTTTCCCCTTTAAAGGAAAAGTTTGCAATTAGAGAGCCGTAAGCGATTTTACCAAAAGATGTTCGCATATCCCTGGCTACTACATCCACCGCCATAAAACCAATGTTATGCCTTGAACTCTCATACTTCTGACCTGGATTACCTAAACCCGCAATAATCACAAATCAGTCCCCTTCTAGAGAATTTCAAACCAGAAAAATCCATGTGGACCCAAAGTAATGAAATAAGGTAACTCGCCGATTGTGGGGAAAACCACGCTACCAAAAGGTTCCCTTGGAGATTTGCCCTCGAATTTTTTGAGATCCATTTCGCATGGTTGCGCAAAACGAGATAGGTTAGCGACAACTAACAAGGTTTGATTTCCAAATGATCGCAGAAAGGAGATTACCGCTTTGTTGGAATTAGCGATAAATTCCAAATCACCACGGCTAAATGCGGTAAACCGCTTTCGAATTCCTATCAGCCGTTTAATCCAATTCAAAAGGGATGTTTGAACTCGCTTTTCAGATTCAACATTAATATGCTGATAACCGTAAACCGGATCGACAATAACCGGGCTGTATAAACGCGCGGGATCGGCTCTGGAAAAGCCTGCGTTACGATCCATAG
>JACPTH010000045.1 GCA_016192885.1 bacterium
AAAAAGAGCCTTTTGAGCCGGAAAAATAAAATCTTTTAGTTCGGCCCCCAGTTTCCCAAAAACCAGCTTATACCAACGAGAATCTTTCGCGATGTTCCCAATCAAATTGTCTAAAACCTCTTTTTGGGATTCATAATATGTTTTTAAAATTCCCTTGGTGTCAACCGCCGGTTTTCCCCAGCCCTCGCCATAATAAAATTTTTCGACTTCGTCAAAATGCGTCAAATGGAATTGGTAAATACTGTAAAGTTCTTTTGGATTAAGGCTTTTTAGGGAAATGGAATCGACCATTCCCGGGGGAATGGAGAATCCCGGATTTCCTTCATTTAGTAGCTTGAAAAGCTTGGGTTTGGTCCCGAGGAAATTAACCAACTTAGCGGCGGTAATCAATCGACAAACTTTGGCCGAAACCCCGAGAAAATACCCTTCAAAGCTTTTTCGAAGGCTTCCGGTTAGAAGGTCCTTCCAGCCTCTATGATATTTTTCCGAGATTTCGTTAATGACATTCAAGTGCTTCAAAAATTTTGACCAGAAAAGGTACATCCGACGAAGTTGCTTCGCGGAGGTAAGAGTTGATGTTTCGGAAAGTTTATCTAGAAAAGAATTATCCCGAAACGCCGAGTCGGACATCTGTTCTAATTTAGCCGCACTTTCCTTGAAGCGGAAAAAATCATGTTTTACATGCGAAATATAGAGGTTAACATCGCATTCCGAAAGCTTTAATAACGAATTTTCTGGGAAATCCCTTGAAAGCGCTGCTTCGGAAGGTTTAGAATCTTTGGTACAACTTTGGGAAAACCCTTGGCGAGGCGAAAAAATTGAGCAAAAGAGTAAAATGGTGATTGAACAAAGGATGCCCCCTAATTTTCTAAACTCGCGCACAAAAATCCTCCGAAAAAGAAAGAAATAAAAGGTTACTGTTTTTCGACGGATATTTCATTGCCAGCGGTTATCCAACCCTTTAACCCCGCCGGGTATTCAATGATGTTTGTAAAACCTAGAGTTTTCAGGACTTTTCCCACGCTTCCACGGGCGCAACAATTATCT
>JACPTH010000046.1 GCA_016192885.1 bacterium
CCAAGAATTCGAAAAAAGGTCCTGTTTACTTTTTCATAAATTCGATCATACGGAAGCCCCGAAACCACAAACACGCCCGGAACGCCGGGCATGGGCTTTAAAAGTAGAAAGAATTTTTTTTTTGAATCGACCAACTTGATAATTTTCCCGCTTCCATGCATGGAGAGATTTGAAAGCTCTGAAATTTTTTCCCCCATTTTAAAAATACCTTCATCTTGGAAACCTGAGTGGGTAAGAATACGGCCATCCCGATCAACTATTAAAAGTATATAGTCCTTTGGAATATCCACTTGCTTCGCAAGTTTAGTTAACCATTGAAGATCGATTCCGGAAAAAACAATTCTGTAAATCGTTCCGCCAGGATCTCGTACGGCATATGCTAGATTCAAAACCGGGCGACCGACGATAGGGCTGATAACATAACTTCCGGCTTCAATTTCCTTCGAGTTAAGCGCACGCTTCACCGCGGGATTGTCACTTAAATTTGGGAAGTTGGATAAAGGATAAGCGCTGCTTATTACATCCCCATCCTTCGATAATACTCCGATATTGGCTAAATGCGGATGTCCAACGAGAAGGGTAGTCAGAAACCCTTCGTCAAACCTAAATTGCGATATTGCCCTATTTTCCAAGAGCTTTTCTCCCATCCACTTCAGGAGAGTTTGTGCGCCTCCAAATTGATATGAATGTTCCCTTGCGGCAAGAGTCGCCAAATGCTCCGCTTCTTCCTCCATGTTTTGAAAGGTGAAACTCCTTTCTTTCTCCGCCAAATAGAAAATAAACAACATAGCGGGAAAAGTGGCTAAACAAGACAGAAAAATGAGTCGCCCTCGCAGGGTCAAAAACAAGTTGAACAAAGTTTTCATGGGATAAAAAATATTCTCATCGAAAAGGGCAAATCTCGGGGAGAAATTCTCGCCGAGATTTGCGGGAATGATGGTCCCGTTACAAGCAACAATCGTGTTTTTGTTTGGTTAGAGAATTCCATCCTTTTCTGGGAAGCGCTTTTCCTCTTCTGCGAACCCTACGGGTTTAAGTTTGGGGTAGATGCTATTTTGAAAAAACGGATTTTACATATTTCGGTATTAAAATGCCAAAATAAGGAAAAGTCAAGAAATATTACGAAAAATTTCCGTAAGCGATCAATCATCAGCCATTAGCGACAGGGCAAACGCACACTTAATTCTGACCTGGCACAAATTCAAGGGCTTCAGCGGTTGGTCTTCATTCCGGCGAACGCCGGAATGAAGAAAAGAATCCCCTGGATACCGGCTTGCGCCGGTATGACGCAAAAAGGTTTGCGTTTGCCCTGGGGGTTTTTGCGATTTCTTTACAGGGTTTCATACATGTGGTATTCTTGGCAAATATCGAGGTTTCGCATGAGTCAAGACCCTGTTGTGGCAATCGTTGGCCGACCAAATGTCGGGAAATCAGCTCTCTTAAACCGTATTGTCGGCTATCGCCATGCAATTGTAGACCCGACTCCAGGAGTTACCCGCGACAGAAATTATGCCATAGCCGCTTGGAATGGAAGGCGATTTCAGGTAATTGATACCGGGGGGTTGGATTCCCAAAACAAAAAACCCATTCAAAAGGCTATTCATGAACAGGTAGATTTTGCTCTTTCAGAATCTGACGCGGTTATCTTGGTTTGTGATTCCAAGGATGGGCTAACTTCTCCGGATATCGATGTTTTAAAGCTTTTAAGAAAGAACTACCAACACCCTGTTTATGTCTGCATAAATAAGATGGATGATCCCTCAAAAGAAGATTCCCTTTATGATTTTTGTTCGTTGGGGATTAAGGAATTGTTTCCGGTTTCCGCCTTTCATGGTCACGGTGTGGCGGACCTTCTTGACGCCGTTGTGGCATCTTTTCCCCTTGAATCTCATACCCAGGATTTGGTTTCTGCGGAAAGGCGATTAGCTATCGTGGGAAAGCCAAACGTCGGGAAATCGTCCTTGTTCAATAAATTGATAGGGCAAAATCGATCGATAGTTGATGATGCGCCAGGAACCACCCGTGATTCAATCACAGTTTCGATAGAAAAGACTGGAAAGACTTACAGTTTTATAGATACTGCGGGGTTGAGGCGTCCGGCAAGGAATAAAGAATCGGTAGAAAATTTCTCCGTGCAGCGAGCTCTAAAAAGCATTAAAGAATCTGATATTGCCGTATTGGTGTTAGATTCATCTGAAAGGGAAATATCCGAACAAGACAAGCGAATTGCCACACGCATTCGCGAGGCAGGGTCTGCTTGCATTGTTGTTTGGAATAAATGGGATGTTTTAGAAAAGGACAAAGAAGTTTGGGATTCCTTTTGCAGATTGACACGAAGTGAATTGAAGCTTTTTGATTTTGCGCCCATTCTGTCCTGTTCGGCAAAAACAGGCCTTAGGGTGTCAAAACTGTTTGAACTTATTGATCAAGTCCAGGAGGCAGGCGATCATAGAATCCCCATCGAGAGGTTAAAAGAAATCCTTTTTGAGGCGATGACCATTCAACCGCCTCCACAATTTAGAGGGAAACCACTTGTTTTGAAGAATCTTTCACAATTGAATGGGCCGGGAATTCAATTTAAGATAAAATGTTCCGAACCCAAAAGCCTCCACTTCTCTTACCAAAGATATATTTTAAACCAAATTCGGCAGGAGTTTGACTTCATCGGGTGGCCTTTAAGAATCATCGTAAGAAACTAGCCCATGTATCATCTCAATAAAAGGGGGCACGCGCCTGTTGCACGACGCCCCCTCTCGACAAGCGAAGTGAATTCGCTTGTCTCACTCCCCGCGGTCAGGCGCGGTGCGCCCTCCGAAAATATGTTCTCAGCCTTGCCAATGATTTTCCCCCGAATTATTGAGGAGATACCTAGCCCATGATCGAATTTTATCCGGCATCCGAAAAATATTTTCTTGCGGTCGTTTTCGGCTATATTACCGGCACGTTTCCGACAGCCTTTTGGCTGGGGAAATACGTATATCGCCTCAATATCTTCGAACACGGGAGTCGGAATATGGGGGCAACCAACGTTTATCGCGTTTTAGGCTTAAAACCCTTCATTTTTACTCTCTTTGTGGATATCACAAAAGGGTTGATTCCTGTTTTAATCGCCGGTTCACTCAATCAACATTCACAGGAAAAGATGTTATTAATGATAGTGGTTGGAGTAGCGGTTATTTTTTGGGTTCTATCCTAGCATCAATCAGCCTTCCCATGTTTATTGTTTTTTTTGATGAAGGCGGCAAGGATTGGGCGGGATTTCTCACGGTTTTTTCAATTTTCGTGGCTTTCTTTATAACCCTAAAGCATTCCGCCAACATTCGGCGTCTAATCCGAGGAGAGGAAAATAAGTTCCGCCAACGACGATTGAAAACAGTTATCGAGAATAATAAGTAATGCGCTTCTGTATTATTGGTGCCGGTTCCTGGGGAACCACTCTCGCGGACCTTCTTTGCAGAAATCAGCAACAAGTCGCTTTGTGGTCCTGGGAACCCGAGGTCGCTCTTGAAATTATGCAAAAAAGGAGAAACCCTTATTTTGTTTCTGATTTGTTGCTCCATGAAAGAATGTTTGCGACCCATGATTTGTCGGAGGCGTTAAAAGCGGCGGAGGTAGTCATTTTTTCGGTTCCATCTTCGTATTTACGGAACATTGCGAAACAGGTTAGGGAAACCCTTCATTGCCCTGAAATGATTCTGAACACCGCGAAGGGTTTAGAATTAAAATCAGGTTTTCGTTTGTCGCAAGTGTTGCTGGAAGTTTTCGGAGTTAAGGAAAACTCCCCACAAGATTGTATCGCGGTTCTATCCGGCCCAAATTTGGCATCAGAGGTTGCTTTGAAAAAACTTGGCGCGGCTGTTATTGGTTGCCCAAATACCTGCATAGCCGAAAAAATGCAAGCCTCGTTTTCTTGCCCTTCATTTAGGGTCTACAGGCATTTTGATCGAACCGGAATTGAGCTTGGCGGAGCATTAAAAAATGTTTTCGCTATCGGTGCCGGCATAGTGGATGGGTTTGAATTGGGGGATAATGCGAAAGCAGCCTATTTAACCCGGGCTCTTCACGAATTGGTTCGTTTGGGAGCTAAATTAGGAGGGAATAATCAGACATTCTATGGTCTGTCGGGCCTTGGGGATTTAATTGCAACTTCATCATCTCCCCTTTCCAGAAATTACAAATTAGGGTTTGAACTTTCAAAGAATCAATATCTTGAGCCGTATCTTTCTTCTTCTCGCATGGTGGTGGAAGGAGTTCCTACAACCAAAATCGCTTACGAATGGGGGAAAAAACTAAACATTTCTCTCCCAATTACCGCGGAGATTTACAATATCCTGTTTGAAGGGAAATCCCCATTTGAAGCCATCAAAGATCTCATGCAACGTTCGTTAAAGGATGAGGAAGGGTAATGGAACCAACGAGTTAGAAATGGATTTCAAAATCAAAAAATGTTAGATTTGTTTCTACGATTGAATTTTTTTAGGAGTTCAGAAAATGGCTAAGATTAAAATCCATGATATTCCGAAAGATGAAATGGTATCAAAGGAAGATTTGAAGCTTGTTCTAGGCGGAATAATTATTTGGACAAGCCCTGATCCATATTTAAAAACTGGACAAACTGCTTGGAATCCGCAAAAGAACGGGTTCGTGGTTTGGGAAGACTTGGATGACTTTCGCAAGGGCTTTTCGTTCGGGGAAAGTGGTTCAGTCGTTAGAAGCGATTCCGTTGATTAGGTTAATTCGTCATGGGGAATAAAAAAATGCGATTTTTTTTCGGGGTTTTCGGTCTTTTTTTTCTTCTTTATTCTTTCTATCCACAATTTATTTTCGCGCAAGACGAAAAAAACATTTTTGAAAAAAGTTCGCAAATTTCGAAAGGACCGCGTGAAGCAAGCTATTCAACGGCTTCCATGCAGATATTCGAAGAAGGTTCCTGCATTTTTAATGATTCCTTTGGGGATGTTTGGGCCCCATTCATAGAGAAAGACCCTTTTTCTTCCTCCCTAGCTCCAAGGGAATCGCCTCCCTTTTGGACCGGCGACATTCGATGGCTAGTTAATGGTCAGGCTTTTCACTATTCTGCGATTGTTCCAAGAACCGTAGACGCTTCCCCGCCCAGGGATCCTCCTATTGTTTTCCTAAACTACGATGAAACGATTACCGACGGAGAATTGGGCGATTCCTTTATTGACGTTGGTTTAAAAAATGTTGTTCTTTTTCCAAATGCTTCCGAGTTTGTTATTGGCTCAAGTCACGCTAATGGAAGCAAGAAATGCGTAATGAGGTCCGGAGTTAGATTTGTAAACCATTCATCCTCAAACGTAATTGCACTTGATATTTCTTGGCCTCCCGCCAATTGGGAAGGGCAACAACTTTTGAGTCCCCTCCAAAGGTTGGCATTTTCCATACCGCCCGGAAAGAGCGTCGATGCAAAGGTTGTACAAGCTAAAATCCACACGACGCCGAACGTTCGAGATGGCTCATGCCCCGCAATTTTCAATTTTTTTGTTTCCGTCAAAACCGGAGATCCGCAGGCTCTTGAAATCCGCGATATTGCCTGCCAACCCGAATCAACGGTAGTAAACCCATCTCCTCATTCTCCCGGAGAAAAATATCATCATCAAGGAGTTTATCAAGAACAAGTTCAGGTCGGAGCGCCTTTAGCTTTGAAACCCAACGTAGTTGCTTCCCTTGCGATTCGGGGTACTCAAGTTGAGCACAACGCTCATTACGAGGCCAGACATAGATTTTTTATCACATTTCTTCCGGGGAAAGAACCAAAAAGCCTTGTTTTTTACGGAACCGGCGGCTATGCTTATCCTGTAATCAATGGAAAACGGCGAGGTTCGGTTCAGCTTGTTCCGCGCAGAGATATTAACGGAAATGTTTTGTATAAAGAAATCGCCGAAGGTGATAAAATCGCCAAATATCTTGTGATTAACGAATTTAAAAGCCTTTCTATTCCATTTTCAGAGGCAAAAAAGTGGCTTATTTCGGTCGAGGCGCAAAACCCCGATTCGCCGGTGTATGCCCTGGACATTACCTTTAAACCTCGTGATAACGGGAATTTAGGAGTAATGGCCCAATATTAGCTGGAAAGTTACTTTCCGGAAGGAATTTTGACGGCTCAGATCCCTTACGATTGGGGAAAAAACTAACCATTCCTCGCCCAATTACCGAAGAGATATACAAGATCCTGTTTAAAGGAAAGCCGCCATGCGAAACAATTTATGGCCTCAGGTGGGCGTTCCTTTAAGGATAAGGAGGAATAATGGCTGGTAACAGATTTGAAAAGGATTTCCAAACTCGAAAAATTTTGGGGTTATTTGCTGGGTTAGTGCTTTTGACGGGTTTCCTCGGAATAATTATCTTCGGGATTTTCAAACTGCAGGGGCCTCCCACCCTAAAAACTGAAACGCAATCAAAAGAACCCCGATTCTCCCAAAAGGAGGTTAATCTTACGCCAAATATTATAGGTTCAATTAGCGTGCAAATGGAGATTTCTTCAGAGGGAAAAGTGTTGAGAAGTCACCCCGACATGGAAACCGCAAAACTTCTTATTGAAAAAATTCCAGAGCTTCCCTTTTCCGGTTATCCAAAACCCGCCGAATTAAGAACTGATTCAAAAAGTCGACTAATTAGAATTCAAAGAGGTGTTTCGATAAGAAAAGTTGACCGAGAAAAGACGCTTGAATCAATGCTTCAAGAATTGAGAAAAAATCCTGAAAATAACCCTGTTGCATTAGAAGTCCTATCTCAATTCGATGAAGGCGACATGGGCTTCGATGCATTGCGAGAAAACGCCGGATTTAAAACAGTTTTGGCAAGTTTCTCCACCGTTCATCCCGATCATATAGATGACGCCGACCGGAATGAAAATCTTCGAATAGCCGCGGAAAGAATTGACGGATTGGTTTTACAACCAGGGGAAGAATTTAGCTACAATAACGTGGTCGGCGCTCGAACTAGAAAAAATGGGTTCAAACCCGCAGGAGTGATTTCAAATGGGAAAATCGTGCTTGGCCTTGGGGGCGGGGTTTGCCAAGTTAGCACCTCTCTGTATCGGGTCGCTTTGCTTTCGAATTTGAAAATCCTTGAGAGACATAATCATTCCATTTACGAGGGAATTCCTTATGCCGATAGAGGCCTTGACGCAGCGGTGGCTTGGGGTTCCAAAGATTTTAGATTCAAAAATTCTCTTCAAATTCCTATCATTATTTCATGCATTTCGGGGAAAGGCAGCGTAGAAGTGAAATTTTTTGGAGAGCATAGGCCGTTCGATAAAGTTGATATAGTAACGCGAAACGAAAAAGAGCATCCTTATCAGGTTCAGGTCGTTCGAAAATCAAACGCTCAGGCATCTTCGAAAAAAGTTGTTCAACCCGGGGTGAAAGGTTATTCAATTGAATCTTTTCGGTTGGTAACCCTTCACGGAACGCTACAGCCTGAAGAACCATTAGGCCGTGACCGATATCTTACTTTCCCGCAAATTGAGGAAGTAAGCAATTAGGCAAAATGAAAAACAAAAGGCTATGAAGGAAAAGGAGCACTGGAGTTTATTTCGCCGGAAGATCTGATTCTGTTGCCTAGCGGAGAAATAGTTGTAGCTGATTCAAAGAACAATCGAGTCCAAGTATTAAATTCCAACGGGCTTTTCCAACGTTTTATTAGCCTTTCAAGCGGAACTCCAGGGTTAGCTTCCTTCGTCTCCCTGATCGGCGGGGCTTGGACGGCATCCGAAACCGTTTCTCAAAAGGCTTCCCGCATGGTTAAAACTAAAGGCGAAGAGGAGAACAACAATTATTCGGGGCCGCGGCTTGATCTTCCAATCGGCTTAGCCTTTGATAAACAGGCGCGTTTATTTGTTTCTTCTTCTGGGAACCACCGCATCTGGGTTTTCCGTTTTAAAGATGGAGCTCTCCTAAATTCGATCGGAAAAAGGGGAAGAGGGCAGGGGGAACTTGATACCCCGATGGATATTGATATTAGGCAGGATGGCACAATTGCCGTTGCTGATTTTGGAAACCGCCGCGTGCAACTTTTAGACTCTTTGGGAAAATTTATACATGAAATTTACTATAAGGAAGAAACCAAAAAAAAGGAACTTCGTTCTCTTGCTCCCCGAGGGGTTCTATGGCTTCCGAATGGAGACTTGTTGGTCTCTTATCCTACCTTCCACCAGGTTGTCTGCTGGAACATCAAAGGGGTTCCCATCTGGCAGTATGGCGCTTTCGGCAAGGGAAAAGGGGAGTTAAATGAACCATCTTATATGGTTCAAGGGCCTGGAGAGAATGTAATCATTTCTGACAGTCGAAATCATCGCCTTGTTGAGATAACAAATAATGGTTTTTTTGTGAAAAATTTTTCCGGACGAGGCACCACTCCTGGAAGGGTGCTTTCTCCAAGAGGGTTAGCCTTATCAAAGGAAGAATCGCTGATTATTAGCGACCAGGGAAACAACAGAATTCATTTCTTTCAATTGGGAAAGGTGGCAAGCATCATTCGTGACGCAAAGGCTTTTGCAATTAAAGACCGTTGGGATGACGCAATGCCTAGAATTGAACAAGCTTTGAACCTAGAACCCAACCAACAGGATGCAAGAGATTTAATGGTAAATGCCCTGCATTATTTTGGAGATAGATCGTATCAAAATGAAAATTATTCCAAGGCGGAGGAATCCTACCGCCGCGTCTTAATTTACAATCCCCAAGATAACGAAGTACCAAAAAAATTAGACGCGGTTTTTTGGGCAAAAAACAAGGACCTAATCATGAGAGTCGGATTTGCCCTGATTGGGATAATTACCGCCCTAATTTTGTTTTGGGTCATAAAAACCATGTTTTTAAGAATTGTATTTAGCCACAAATAGGAGTCT
>JACPTH010000047.1 GCA_016192885.1 bacterium
AAAGAAGAGGGATTGCAACAGGGCCGGCAAGAGGGGAAGCAAGAGGGGCAAAAGTTTGCGCTTGAAAAGATTTTGATCGCGCAATTGGAAAAGAAATTCCGGGTGTTGAGTGACGCCGATCGGCAACGGATTACGTCCGCGGACCCGGACACGCTTCTTCGTTGGGGCGAGCGGCTCATTATCGCCGGAAGCCTTAAGGAAGTTTTCGATTAATTATTATCAGCGGGAGGAGTTCCACCCCGGGTTGCGGTTTACCGCATCAATTCCACAGTTTGGGCCAAGGCGCATCCTACGGTTCACTCCCAAGGTTCCCCTCTTTGGAAAATAGGCTGGGTCCCCGTTGCTGCAAAGCATCCACTAAATGAGCGCGGAAAGCATCGCCCCTACAAAACCGGGGGGGGATTTTTGATTTTTGGTAAGGAATGGAAAAAGGGATAGAGAAGTTGTAATACTCATTTGTGGAGTCTTACTCAGTTTTTCTGAAGAGAGGGCTGCTTATGTGTTTGGATTAGGTAGTCGGTGGAAAGAAGCCTTGTATAAATCAATGGTTGAGGCGTTTTTGATTCCACTGAAACCGACCCTAAAGCTTTGATCGTAATCAAAAAGGTTTCATACTTGGTTTTAAGCCTTGTTCCTGTTTGGGAAACCTTTACCCTTACCGAAATTTCCTGAACTTTATAGCTTCCCGAATACAGATCATCCCCGATAAACCTATAAGGGTTCCCCTCTTTTTTCAGCGATGAAAGATACCCTTGGTCAAGAGTAATCGAAACCGTATCCGAGGCAAAATCACCCCTCGCAATTTTTTCGTTGATTTGGTCGGTAACAAACCAAGTGGTTTTTTTAATTTTGTGAATAGCATGTTCTATAGCGGCCTTTGCAAGAAACGTTGCTTGATGCTCAAAAATGTTTAGCGTGCTTTGTTTCATACTACCGGAATGGACGGTCATTAAAGCCGCAAGTAAAATGCCTGATATCACAGCAAAAAGCAGCGCCAGCGCGACAACCGACCCTCTTGTGCCTTGTCGTAAATTGGTTCTCATTATTTTCAAGAAAAATCGAAAAAATCAGTCCCGGCTTACAAATAATTCCTGGGTAGCCCCGAAGATAACCACGCCACAGGAGCGCGGCGGAGTTATGGTTCTAACTTCAAGAAACTTGGGAGTTTTTGAGGAATCGAGGGGAACGCGAACAAACTCATACTGCATTTTCTCAAAACTCTTATAATTTCTTAAGCCGGTAACGGGAAACACTTTCCCCCAAGAACTTTCATACCGCGGAGTGAGCAAAACCGCTGGGAAGGTATCCGAGGGAATCCCCTTCCCAACCATTAGCAGAAAAACCGCGCGAGACGGCGCGGCTAAAAGAGGAAGTTGAAGTGAAGGGCTTGCCAAAGAAAATGTGGAAATTACCGAAGGTTTTCCTCGGTACTTCATGGCCGGTAAAATCCTAATTGGAATTCTCTCCGGAGAATAAAGGATTCCCCTTCCTAAAAAGGGAAACATTGATTCTTTTACATCCTGGAGAAAAGGAAGAAATGGGTTTCCCCCGTAATCCGAATTTGCGATTCGCGAAATTGGTAGAGAAACAAATGGTTTCTCAAACCCGGCGAAAGGTTTCTTATTAGAGTTCCCCACTACTCTCAAAAGTGGGCCAGTCATTTCGAGATGCATTTTTGGAGGAACAACCGGAGAATCTTTTACTAAAAACACCGGGTAGGATGCGTTTCTAATTATCAAATCTCTACCCAAAAGATTGCAAACTCTTTCTTCCGCTGTTTTTAGCCATTTCCTTTTGGGTTTGGGAATCTTGACCCACGGGTACAGTTTTCGATATTTCTCCCTTGCCCAGTCCTGGTTGAGCAACAGTCGATAAATTATAGCAGTTCGGCTTTGCGAGGCAATGCCGGCAAATCGGTGATATTGAAGCGCGTTGGTTCGCCCATCGTAATCCGAAATGAGGATACCGTTTTCAGGCAGAGTTTGAAATACCCCTTCAACAAAGCTCCTTGCGGAAAAATCGTTGCTCAAGTCGTTTTTTTGGTATTGCCCCGGAATTGATGAAAGAGGAATAAGTGAAACCAGGAAAAGAAAAGTTCCGACATAAGGAAAGGATGGAACACTTCTTTCGAAAATCTTGTTAATTCCCGCCATGGCGAACAAAAATAAAAAACCGCTGAAAGAAAAGGGCAAGATAAAGTAAGCTTGAAAATCGGCGATATTGTAATTTAGAGAATAGAAAAGAGGGGGAAACCATAAAAAAAACCAGGCCAATCCTAGTTGCCAAAAACGCGCGGCTCCTTTGATTTCCTTGGAAAAAACAGAAAGATAAAGGCTGAAACAGAAACCAAATACAAGAAAAACCGTGGCTCCTAGCCCCCAATTATCGAAAAAGAGCGGAACTATTCTAGTTTGAAACCGTTCAATAGCTTCTTTCCAGGTAAAAGCGAACATTCGGTAGGAGTATTGAGCGCCCAAGCAATGGTCAATCCAACTTGTCGCGGAGTTGATGCTTCCCCAGGTAGCGGGGGTTTGACGCGCCCACATAATGGGTAAAAGGGCGTAAAGAAAAATAACTATCCCCCACATTCCTAATAATCCAAAAACAAACCCTCTTCTTCGAAAAACTTTTTTATCTTTAATGAAAAGCAAAGCCATTACCCCAACCCCGGTGAAAGCGGAAATAAAGTGGATTCCTAGGCTTGCGCCCCAAAGCAATAATCCCCGAAATAATAATCTTTCCCCTTTTGCATTTAACTCTTTATGCTCCAACCAACGAAGTAAAAGAGCGAGAGCGAAAAAAGTGAACCCAACGTTAAGGGAATAAACCTCTGCGATGGTGGATTGCCCCCAAAGGACTCCTGCAGTTGCGACCATTAGCCCGTT
>JACPTH010000048.1 GCA_016192885.1 bacterium
ATTCATTGATTTTCCACCGCCTTCTCGGCAAAATAAAACCGGACGGGGACAAAACCCGTCCGGAAGTATAACCCAACGCTCAACAAATTGCTACCAGATTTTACCGCTGAATCACCGCCTGCATTTTCGCGAATGCATCTACTTTAGCCTGTTCCTTTGGTATCTGCTTTTCATTATCGCTAATGAGTTTTGCCAGACGCTGAACCTCTTTATAATTTGAGGCATCGCTTTTTAATTCTTCATACTTCTTTTTGGAATATTTAATTTCATTGTTCATTCTGATAATGTCGCTTTTTGCCACCTCAACCTTGGCCTTTACCTTATCATAAACTGGAACGAATTCTTTCCATTGCTTTAAAAATCTAGCCTTGGCTTGCTCGACTTTTTTCCCTGCAGATTCAATGGTGTCACCGAAGATTCCGAGAAACTTCGAGGAACCCTTGGCGCCCTCTTGAACTTTTCGCTCATAGAGCTTCAAAGCCTCTTTTAGCTGCTTCTGCAAAAGCACTAAATTTCGGTCGTGATCTGCGGGTTCGGTGAATTCTGAAAATGGCGAAGTACCAAAAAAACCGTCTTTAAAAATAGAGGTAACATGAAAATTGAAAGCGTTGTAAAATTCCTTTTCTTTTCCCGCAATATCCGGAATTTGATTTGAAGATAAAAAGCTTTTGAAGTTACTTTCCGCTATACCCTCTACTTTTTTCTCATCAACCGGAGTCGGTGTTGGTTTTGGGGTCGGTTCAGGCTTTGGTTTCGGAGTGGGAGCCGGTTTAGGAGAAGGTTCAGGCTTTGGTTTCGGAGCGGGAGCCGGTTTCGGGGAAGGTTTGGGTTCAGAAGGCGCAGGTAAAGGTGTTGGAGTGGTTCCATCGTTCTTAACCAGCTTTACTTTCCCTTTCTCGACTTCCCAGTGATAGCCTTGAGGAGGATTCAATGCCATCCATTCCTCTTCGGTAATTATCTTCTTGTCAATCATCATCCGAACGGTTTCCGGATTCAGGCTGGTTAAAATTTTGGGAGGAACTTCTCTTGCCAATTGCCGATTTAAAGCCGTAACGGCGCTCTGAAGTTTTGCAAGTTTTTGTTCGATAGAAAGTGTAGTATTCGTCGAAGGTTTTGGTTTTGAGGAAGGCTTAGTACCCCCTGCTTCTCCCGCGGGTTTGGGTTTCGGAGGTTTCGTTGATGAGGGTTTGGGTTTTTCCTTATTTGGCAGCGGAATCTCAAGTTCCCATCCGTC
>JACPTH010000139.1 GCA_016192885.1 bacterium
CTGTAAAAAAGCGGGTAAAATTTTCTAAAAGAGGCGTTATTACTAGATTCTTAATTGTGGATAATTCTAAAATCTACCTACTCGTCCGAAACTCAAGTAGGAGAGACAGCTTTAAGAGGAGAAGCTAGCTTTTATGCATACTATTGTAAATTTTTGCTGAATGCTGACCGCTGATAGCTGAATGCTTGGGGCGTTTATTCTCGTTTCAGAATCAGAAGGGTAAAATCGTCCTCGAACGAATCGGATCCGGAATATTCCTTGGCAAACCGGAACAAATCGTCCTTGATTTCTTCCGGATTGCGTGTTCGTCGCTCGCGGACGAATTCGATTAGGTTCTTCGGACCCCACGGAATTCCTTTTCTATCGCAGATTTCCATCATAATATCCGTGAAAAATAACACAAGAGTACCAGGTGCGACACTTACCGTAGCCTCCTGAAAACGATCATCCCTTTGGGAAAATCCAAGAGGAGGGTGAGAAAGTTTAAGTCGGCTGACGTTTCCGTCTTTATCAACCATTATTGGGAATGGATGACCTGCATTTGAAAATCGCAAAGTTCCGCTAAAAAGGTCGAGTACTGCCGCGAAAAATGTCATATTGACTTTTCTCTGAAAGTAAGTAAAGAAAAGAAGATTGAGGCGTTTCAAAAGGTCGGTGAGAGAATTTTCCCTCAAAATGAAATCCAATACGCCCGCCTTCGCCATGGTCATTACCAGCGCGGAACTTACGCCATGTCCTGTGGCGTCGCCGATTGTAAGAAAAATTCGGTCATTGCTCAAGCTTTGAACATCGCAATAGTCCCCGCCAAGATCGCGGGCGGGATGGCTCATCAGGGCGATTCGGTATCCCGGCATCTTTGGAAGAGATTTGGGGATAAGCTGTTCCTGCACTTCATGGGCAAGCAACATCTCTTTTAATCCATCAAGGGTTTGATTGAAGGTGAATGCAAGCGCCCCAAGCTCATCGTTGCTTGGGATGTTCACTCGCTTGGAAACATCGCGTTCACGAAGGGCATGAACTCCGGCGGAAAGCTCTTGAATTGGGCGCAAGAAAAAATCGCTGAGCATTAGCCCTAACAGCATCGCCAGGAAACAGGCTCCTAATGTTCCAAGAAAAAATAAAATCGAAAAATTCCGAAGATCTAAATCGATTTTGGAAACAGGGTATAAAGCAACAAGAGAATGTCCCTTTAAATGCCTCCCCGGGAATCCCGACGCCAAAAAACCGGACACTCCCATCTGAATCTCTTCAAAAAGAGGCACTTCACTGCTTCGCAACCGATCAAGGAATTTTTTGAAATCCGCTTCAAAGACCTGTACTCGTGGAACCAATTCCCTTGTTTGCTCGTTCCACGCAAAAAAGGCGTAATCCTCCTTCCGAGCGTCTTTGCTTTCCTCAATGCGCCCGCGCAAATACTTTGTTTTTAAAACTGAAACATTCTGCTGAATCTGAACAAAGGCCGCCTGATTAAGTGAAGATGGGAGAATGGCCCAGTAAAGCAAGATCTCCCGTCCCGCGAATTTTAGAGTATGAAGCTCATCAGGGCGCTCCAAAATCTTAGGCCATCCAACCATGGGGCTGAGAAAAAAACTTTGAGTGAAGGTTTCCCCCAAAGTCAAATCGAGCGCGCCCTTTTCCGCCGGAGGATTCGGATGAAAGCGTTTTAGGCAAATCTTAGAAATGGTGTTCATCACAATACTAAGCCGAACTTTTTCATCCGCATTCCATGTTGTCTGAAGAAGGCGTCCGTATTTATCACGAATCTCTACGAAGCCAGCTTCCTTCTTTTGTTGCATCGTTTTGGTGAGACTTGAAATTGTCGACAAATCAGCGGTTCGCATAATCTCCCGGCCAAAGTTCTTGAACAAGCTCAGTTCTCGACTCTTCACATGTATGAAATCAGAATCCAAATCGGAAAGTTCGGCCAACGCCTTTTGATGAACCTCTGAAACCATCGTATCCCGCCGATCGCGGAGAGTCTGATGCCCCAAAAGGGCCGCTCCCGCTACGGGAATTACGATCGAATAGGCGAATAAAATTGGAATCTTCCAACCGATCGAAACGAACCTTTTCGAAATTTGCGAAGAAATAAAACGGAAGAACACGCTTACCGTCAAACCAAGAGCCAACCAAATTGCGCCGAAAAGGTATTTCACCGCGGAAAGATCAGATTCAGGAACCTCCCCGAATTCGTCGAAGGAATTCCTGAATCTTCCTCCGCTTCCAATTCCTTGATACTGTGTTCGTTTCCGTGCGAATCTTTCACCATGAGTAAGGTTGGTCGACTGAATTTTGAAATCAGGTCTTTAAACATCCCCGAGGAGATAATCTCATGTTTCGAGGGTTCCTTGTCGATTAGAAACATAGTTCCGGACTTATCGGTAGGCGGTTCCTCTCGAAAAATGCAGATTAGTCCTCGCCCATTCGAAGTCGCTCTGTAAAAAGCCTCCTCCGGATGGCGGATAATTTGAGAAAGCGGAAAACCGGACCCAAGCCAGCGGTCAGAAATCAAAGTCATTCGGCGCCTTTCGAACCTGGTTCCCATCAGAATCCGCCAGAGAATAGAAAGTTCATCGAATTGGGTTGTCGATAAATTTTGGGGAATGATCGGTCGTCCTAAAGAGTCAAACCGATAGTATTCGAAAAAAAATGGACCGGTTGGAACCGTTTTGGGGAACCATTCCGAATTGAGTCGCTTAAACCATTTTGGGAAAATCGTTAGAGAATCCGTTTCGTGCAAAATGGTCTCCAACTCCTTTTCCAAAGCCATAACCGCGCGCGAATTGCGGAAACCCTCTTCCAAGTGAATTGCGTACAAAGAAAAAATTCCGAGCAAAGCAATGGGTACAAGAAAGAAAATGAGGTAGGAAAGAAATGGCATGCTTGGAAGAAGTTTGCCGGACAACTGCTTAAAATCTGAATTTTCCATCTAAATTGTCAACCGTTAAGGGATTTTCTTCGAAGGATCAAAACGGTTAGGTCATCTTCTAGCTCGCGGTTTCCCTTGAAAGCCCAAAAAGATTCGAATAGGTTGTACAACAGGTTTTCAGGATTTTCGGAAGATTCAACGCCAAGCGTTCGCCGAATTGTTTCGAAGCCGAATTGATCGTTAGATTTGTTAGTTCCTTCCGCTAAGCCGTCGGTAATAAAAAGAAGGGTTTCTCCCCGGTTCATTTCAAATTCCGCTGACTTGTAAGAACTTTTACCAAACCCTGTTCCAAGCGGCAAACTCGGTTGACTGATTTCCTCAACCCGCCCATCCGAAAGTTTTCGGTATGGGAAAGGGTGCCCGGCGCTAGAATATCGAACAATGCCCGTTTCCGGCGACAAAACAGCGGCAAAAAAAGTCATCATTTTTTTTCGATGAAATGCTTCAAATAAAATACGGTTGAGCCTATTAAGCAAAACATCCGGGTCATCCCCTTCTCGTGCGAATCGGAATGTCACTGCCTTGGCGAGCGCCATTCCTAGCGCAGCCCCGACCCCATGGCCCGTTACATCCCCGATTACAAAGAGAAAACGCCCATTAGGCATCGGGAGAATGTCGCAGTAATCCCCCCCAAGATCGTTTGCCACCATATTCTTCAGAATTACCTGGTACCCGGGAATTTCGGGAAGATTTGAGGGAACAAGGGATTTCTGAACTATCTTTGCCAGTTCCATTTCTTTCAAGTCTTCAATCATCAAATTAAAGGCCTGTGCAAGCTCCCCAAACTCGTCGGGCGAAGAAACCAAAACTCGGTAGTCAACTTCCCGGCGCTGAAGTGCCACCATTCCCCGTTTCAGTTGGCCAATGGGAACAAGAAAATGGTCTGAAAGAATAGAACCGATGAACAAAGCGACCAATATCCCTGACCCGACGCAAAGGAAAACGCCATATTTTAGGAATTTTACCGCCTCAGCGATCTCGGTCACCGGAATCAAGGCAAACAGGAAAAAATCACGCAGATTTTCTCCCGGCTGCCCGATGATTAAAAAATCCTTGCCTTTCATCATAACGGTGCTCTGGATCTGCCTTCCAGAAATAGAAATCTTTTCAAGAAGAGAAATGATCGTTTTTCCCATTTTCAAATCGGGCGGAAACCGTATACTGGCATTTTGGGAAAGGGCGAATTTAAAAATCCCGTTCTTCCCAGGAACCAGCCCCGCCGGAAGTTGGCGTTCCAGGAAGGATTTTTGCATACTGGAAGCGGATTGAATTAAGGTGATGAAGGCAACCTGGCTCCGGATTTTCGCATTCGTGTCCCAGTACCAGAGCAACTGGGATTCGCTCACGTTTACCGGATGCGGGGTGTTTCGGGCGGACAAAATGGCCGCGAAACCCAGCTCAGAACCTTCAATAATCTCGCGGGTTTTTGAATCAGGCATTTTAAAATCAACCCCTTCACTGCTTGCCAAACGATCCGTGAGGGTTTGAAAAATAGCGATTTTGGCGAAAGCATCAAAAAAATGGCCCAAACTTTCCAAGGTAGCAGTTCTCTCCTTTGGAAGAATCAGATTTCCCAAAAGATCGCGAATCTCGAAATGCATTAGTTGCTTTTCCCGCAGGAGACCATTTAGATACAATTCCAATGAACCCGGGTTGTTCTTTCCGGAGAAAACGCGCATACGGATTTTCCCGCATAACTCCGTGAACCTTCTTCGTTCGACTATGAAACTTGAATCGAGGGCGGTGAGCTCCTCTTTCGCCATTCGTAAAACGTTTTCCCCCAAGACTTTCCTACGATCGTCAAGTAGGTTAAATCCAAGAAAAAATGTTCCCGCTGATGAAACTGCAAGTGAATAAATGAACAAGAAAATGAGCTTAAATTTAATTGACAGGGCAACATTTTGACCTGGTTGACCGAGCTTACGAAAAGCTACTGTCGAAAGAAAGAGCAAAAGGAGGGTAATCGCAAACAGGAGCTTCCGGCTCAAAATAATAGACGCAGGCGGGATAATCCGCCCAAAATAAATTGCTGTTTCTCCAAGCTGATTGGTCGGACCGTTCCCTCGAATTAGAATTTCTTCCTTTCGAACAAGGAGGTTTTCAAAAAATTTCTCCTTTGCGTTTTCTTTATCCATAATTTGCGCAATCTCTTGCATGCCATTTGGAACAGGTGCCCCGAAGCATCTAAAACGGTTTCGACCGGCGGATAAAAAAAGAACAAGATTTTCTTTCGTCATCGAAAAAGCCAAAGATGAAAGGATCGAAAAAAAGTCAGGAATTTTTCGGACTACCAATATTATCCCACCGCCTCTACGACCTCTAAAGCCTGACCAGATGAGAAATCCATCCGTCCCCGCGAAACGAACTTCCAAAATAGAGTTTTCCGAGCCGCGCCAATCGGAAATCGAAAAGGAAGAACCGAAGAGAACCTCAAAAATCTTCCGATCTTCTTTCGGAAGTGGAGCATCATGAGAGGGCTTTTCTGAAAGATGTTTCCAGAGATTCTGGAAAGCGAATCTATACGGCAAAGGTATGGATAATGGGGTCGCAAGCTTTCCTGAGGAATCAAAAACGTAAGGATCAGGTCTGAAGTTCCATTTTTGCTGAATTTTCGATTGGAGGTTCGGAAGTTTAGAAATAGGATCTGAAGAATTTTGAAACCATTTAATGAAACTTTTCAGTCGGCTTCCACAAAATACGGAAGGTTTAGTCTTGTACTGATGCGCGAAAAAGGATTGCTCTATCTCAAGACTTAATCTGCTTCGCTCATGACTTTCCAGTACGGAAACAACATGGAGAGAAAGGGTTGCAAAGATAAGCAAGGGAACAGGAACCAAAAGAGCGAAAAGAATGGGTATTTTCCATCGCGGTTTCACTAATCATTCTCCCATCTCAAGCTATCATAAAAGAGAATTTCATAGCGATTTTTGGGCTCATTAAATTGCGTTGACAGAGAATTTTTACGAAAGTATACTGAAGGCCATGAAACAATCGTCAATTGAAACGGTGCTCGAAAGCGGTTTCCCGGTTAGTAGCTTAAAGGACAACTTTGTTACGTCGGCGGTACCTACTTTATCCTAACGTGCAAACGCAGAAAGCTTGGCCCCTACACCTAGCAAAAATTCGATTGTTGCTGAAAAACAAAATCAGATGGCAGGGTTTTTCCTTTAACGAAGTTGTAATCACGATTTTGTTGATAGGGGCAGCGATTGTCCCGGTTTTCCACATTTTTTCCCGAAGCGCGGAGGGGACCATTCAAACCCAAGATGAGGTGTTGGCCCAAAATTACGCCGAGGAGTTACTGGATTTCGCCTTAACGCTGCCAAATAATTCTCCTTTGCTGATTCCAACCCAGGGTCTTGTTCCAGTCGATCCATCCAAGTTGCTTCTCAAAACCACCGGCGGAGATTTATCCCTGGTTACAAACCCAAAGTTCGTGCGGTTGTTAAGCGTTCGGGAACCGGATAACCTGATGAAATGGCCTTACAAATACAAACTTTTGGCGGCGGAAATTCAATGGAATTTTATGTTTAAACAATGAAAAAACCCGCGTTCACGCTTGTTGAAGTTATGGTAAGCGTTTTTATTGGTGCATTAATTTTGACTGGAATTTCCAGTCTGCTTTCCAATTCCCTAAAAACATCAAGCAAGGGTTCCTCTCATCTTACGAACGTCCAAGCCGCCGCTATTTTTATGAGACAACTTGTAAAAGATTTGCGTCGCGCTTGCGATCTTTCCCAGATGCCTGAAAATCAAGACGAATTATCGGCAAAATTTGACATTCTTCAGGAAAATGAAATGGGAGGGCTTGCCACGAGTTCCATTATTTATGAAATTGCTCCAGATAAAAGAGGGATTGTTCGAAAAAATGTTGGGCCTTTGGAACCGGAATCTAACTCCGAGACCCATACTTTTTGCCGGGATTTGCACGTTTTGAACTGCGGATTCAGACACATCAATTTGGTAGGCGGCGGAAAAGGCGTTTACGTTTCTTTAAAAATCGGAACCCCACCCAACGGATCGGAAGAATTTGAAATTAAGCGTTTTATTCTTTGTCGAAATCACGCCAGTAACACATTTATGTTCGGATGGTAAGGGAATCGCTTAGGAGAATTAGGACAGTTTTGTGTCTATAAATGCCAAAACGATAGCGGCTAAACGCGCCACCTAAATCCGGATATCCATTCCTTCGCTTGCGGCGAAACAATTCATGTTTTCCCCCGCATCATGAATAAGTTTTTTGCAATATTTCAGTTGGCTATCTAGATCTTCGTCGGTTCTGTCAGGATCATGATGAAAAATACCAAAACTTTTTACTTTAGCGGAAATAGCCATTTGCGTTGCCGAAAAATAGGTGGAATGGCCCCAACCCCGTGTTACTTTGTATTCCTCGTCTGTATACTGGGCGTCATGCAGCAATAGATCAGCTCCCCGGCAAAACCCAATGTAATCCTCACGTTTTAATCCGCCAGGATGCGGAAAGTCAGGTTCGTTATCCGTAAGGAAAACAAAAGTTTTATCTTCCGCCACAAATTTGAAACCATAACCCCCATTTGGGTGGCTAAGAGGAATTGGGATAAAATCGACTAAACCAATCGTACCAATGTTGGGGCATTCGTACCCAAAAGAAAATTTGGCTTTCATTACATTGAATTCAACCGGGAAATACGGAGCGCTCATTTGGTGAAGTAGAAAAGATCTAAGCGATTCAAGAGCGTTAGGTCCGCCGTAAACGTTTATTTTAAATCGACTAAAATATGCGGGTTTAAAAAATGGAAATCCCAAAAGGTGGTCCCAATGCGAATGTGTAAAGACAAGAAAAAGCTCGCTTAATCCTTTTTCTTTTAACAAATGATTCCCAAGAGATCGAATTCCGGACCCTGCATCAACGACAATTAGGCTTCCGGATTTTGGGCGAATTTCAAGGCAAGTAGTGTTTCCGCCATATTTTAAAGTTTCTTTTCCTGGGGATGGTATTGACCCTCTGGCCCCCCAAATTTTGATTTTCATTGAAATATTCTACCCCTCTCCGGAAAATCAAACTTTCAACGATTTGATTATACTCCCATTAACCGCAATTTTGTAAACAATATCAAGCGGGGAAACATAAATTAGTCCATTTTGAATCTCTGAATTTAAGGCGCTCGGCGAAGATCCGCCAAGCCGCCTGGCGGTGGTCGGGGGGTGTTTCAGAAAATGGCGAGTAAAATGAGTGGAGCGGTTACGAATGCATACAACACCAAAGTGACTTGTAAATCTGGATTTTAAGCTGATCCGCCTTAAGAAACCGCTAGTTCTAAGCGGTTTTCTCGTCCCCCTTGACCTGGTAAACAACTTGATATGGTTCGCTTTTTTCGACGCATCGCTCGTGAATAATGACTTTAGAAATTTCATTATTACTCGATGGAATCTCGTACATTATGTCAAGCATCATTTCTTCAAAAATACCGCGTAACCCTCTTGCTCCAGTTTTTAGCCTTATCGCTTTTTTTGCGATAGCCGTTAAAGCTTTTGGGGTTAACTCAAGATCGACTCCGTCCATTTTTAACAGCCTCGAATACTGTTTGACCATCGCACTTTTGGGTTCGGTGAGAATTCGAACTAACGCTCCCTCATCTAGGGAGTCAAAAGTCGCATAAATGGGAATTCGCCCAATGAATTCAGGAATCAAGCCAAATTTTAATAAATCTTCCGGCATTAGCTTTCGCAGAAGCTGGCCGATGCGTCTATCTCTTCTCGAAATCGGAACCGACCCAAAACCCATAGCCTTCATACTCGTTCGCGCTTCGATTATTTTTTCTATTCCTTCAAAAGAACCGCCTAGGAAGAATAGAATATTTCTAGTATTGATTTGAATAAAATCCTGGTGGGGGTGTTTTCTGCCTCCCTGGGGCGGAACATGAGCGACCTTGCCTTCAAGCATTTTCAACAAAGCTTGTTGAACCCCCTCCCCGGAAACGTCACGGGTAATTGAAAGATTTTCGCTTTTTCGGGCAATTTTGTCTATCTCATCGATGTAAACAATTCCCTTTTCCGCTTTTTGTACATCATAATCGGCGTTTTGAAGCAAGCTCAGCAAAATGCTTTCAACATCCTCGCCAACGTACCCGGCTTCGGTGAGGGTCGTTGCATCCGCGATGCAAAATGGAACGTTTAAAAGTTTCGCCAACGTTTGGGCGATGTGAGTCTTTCCGCAGCCTGTGGGCCCAAGGAAAAGAACGTTTGATTTTTGAATTTCGATGTCGTCTTTCTTTCCCTTTGGGATCGAAATTCTCTTGTAATGATTGTAAACGG
>JACPTH010000140.1:0-6715 GCA_016192885.1 bacterium
TGATTGCTTGAGAACCCTATGGTAAGCTTCCTATTCAAGTCCCGATTTCAATTACGGAAATTATTGGAACGATGAATCGTGGTTGAAGAGAGCCAGGAACCCTTAAAAGCTGAAGTTGGGCACCCTTCTTTTATTAATCATAGGGCACGCCTCAAGGAGCGCTTTGATAAGGTTGGCGTGGAAGGTTTATTGGATTATGAGCTTTTGGAATTGCTCCTTTTCTATGCCATTCCTCGTAAAGACACCAAGGAAATTTCAAAATCTCTGATAGATAATTTCGGATCTCTTCAAGGGGTTTTTGCCGCGAAGCGCGAATCGCTTAAGGAAGTCCCAAACATTGGCACCGAAGCGGCTAGGTTTTTGGTTTTAATTCGGGGCCTCTCAGAGAGGGTTCTCCAGATAAAAGCCATTCGCAGGGAGGCTACCATTTCAACCGCCTCCGATTTAGTACGGTATTTAAGCGGGGCAATGGCAAATTTATCAGAAGAACAGTTTCGAGTAGTTTATGTTGATCATGCAAATATCGTAATAAGGGATGAAGTTATTTCAAGGGGCATAGAAGATCAAACCATGGTATATCCAAAGCAAATCATGAAACGCGCTTTGACCTTTCATGCCACGGGAATTCTCGTCGTCCATAATCATCCAACCGGTTATTTAAAACCTTCCCAAGCTGACAAGGAAATTACAAACATTCTGGTCGCGGCAGCCCAAACCTTGGAGATTCGTTTTCTTGACCACCTCATTTTAGGTCGTGAGGGGAAGGGATATTTCAGTTTTAGAGAACATGGCCTAATAAAGTAAACGTTTCGAGCGAAGTCCATTACAAAGATATTCGCAGGTATGCCGCCTGAAATTTAATGAAGGAGTAATAATCGTGAAAAAAAAGTTGAAAACATTGATCCTGGGGATTCTCTTTTTATCTTCTTTCCAGGCATTTGCTCTGGATGCGCTTTCCCCAAGTATGAAGATAGCAAACCTAATCAAGAATTCACTTATTGGCTTTGACCCGGTGAAAGTCAGGAACGGTATGAAAGTACACTACCAGGGCATGAAACTCCTGGATGTTTTTGGGAATTGGAAAGCGCCAGAGCTGGAAGCCATTTCCGATCAACTTCTTCCCCGTGATCTTGATCAGGTCAAGGTGAATAAGTTTGTGGATCTGGTCGCCCATTATGCCGAGACCAACGTTTATCTCAATGATTTCCTGAACAAGGCGGCCAATCAAGATTTCCCCGTTTTGTTTAGTAAAGTCGGAAAAGAGGGAAATGTTGTGTTTCCAGACCTTGTCTTATTCGCGCTTGCTCTTGAAAAATTGACCAAGGCAATGCGGGCCAACTGGCGTGTCGTCGAAGCCTGCCATAAGATCTGGCTGGTTGAACGAAAGACAAAAGGAATTTTCAGCTTGCTAAAGAAGCCTGCCTATTTTATCAAACTTGAATCCGTCCAGAAACCGATCACTATGTACATCAAGTATAATAAAACCGGTCAGCTTCCAGCCGACTTTGGGAGCGTAATTCTTCCGCTGAATATTTTGGAAGCTGTTGCTTATGATATCGCCGGCGGAAATTATAAAAATGCCCTGGCAGGAAAAATAGCAGCCAAAAACAAACCCGGGACAAAAACAGCCAACGCGAGAACCGGGCAGGGGCCATCGGTTTGGGCCCAAGACAAACAAATGATATTGGTAAATATGCCCTATCCCAAACAATGGGCTGATCTATATGCCACATGGAATATGGCGTTCATTTCTCAATTCGACTCAGCCCCATACTTATTTGTAAAGTTGTTGATTCCGCAGGTGAGTGACTACCAGCTTGCTTCGGCGGAATACATTTTCAACCGGGCTTTTGCACTTTACACAATCCTTAATTACGATTACGACGAAGTAGGAAAAGCTACCCAATGGTCCGACAAAAGCTTGACTAAGTTTTGGGGTTCGGTGAATAAAGAGAATGCGGAGAAATACGAAAAACTCGTTAAAGATACCCCATAAAAAGACCCTTTTTTGCCGCGTTTCTCAACTATTGCCTCGTCTTACACGGCATTTATCTTCTTCAAAGGTCGTATTCAAAATTCCGTGAACCGATTTTTCAATTTGGCAATGGTTATCTCTCACTAGTCAACCGCTTGAGAAAAATCGGCTCAATCATTCATTACCTCCGGGGTTAGGGTCATAGATACGGCCTGGAATCCAGCAATGTCGGAAAAGAAAATGGTCATCTTCTTCTGTTGAACGCCGGGTTGGGGGGGGCAGCTGGTTCCGCCCCACTAAACACGCTAGCCAAGCTCTTAAACAGGCTCATCCTTGACCTACCTACGGATCAAATTCGAAATTCCACGTTGATACAATACCCGCGTAAAAAATCTGGAAAACCTACCTGCAACAAAGTGAAATCCGGAACAGGCGCAAAGATTCTTTCCGGAAATGCCGATTAAACCCGGGATTTTACTGAAAAGCGCTGAAGAACTCTGTTCATCAGTTCCTCTGAAACACGTCCGCTTTCATGTTCTTTTAGAAGGGGTATTATCGCTTGGCTATCTGCAATTTTCCCCAACGCTTCCACTACGTTTTTGTAAACTACATCCTCTTGGGACGCAAGCAGTTGCAAAAGTTCCGGAACAGCTTTACTACACTGCATTTCCCCTAAGGCATAGGCGCTTGACGCTTTAATCCATTTGGTAGGTTCTTTCAACATTCCAATAAGAGTACCGGTTACTGAGACATCCCCCATTTTCCAAAGAGCCATCGCAGAATTAACTCGAACTCTGTCTGATGGGTCTCGCAAATATGGTTCGATTATTTTTTTTGCTTCTTCTCCTCCCAATCTTAAAAGACCTTCAATGGAATTCGCTCGAACTCTCGCATCGGAATGTTTTAGGTTGTCGGAAATCACTTTTATATGGGTTTGATCGCCCAATTTACTGATAGCCGAAATGAGGGTGGCACGAACCCAAATATCCTCTTCTTTTTTTAGCGTCTCAAGAAATAGAGGAACATATGATTTGGCCCCTAAATTAGCCAAAGCTTCAATGGTGTTTAAACGAAGCCAGCGCTGAGGAGAGCGAAGGCATGAATTAAAAATCGGGATTATCTTCTCTCCTCCGATACGGCCCAAAACAATTACCAATTGCTCTCGAATCACCAGCGAAAGTTTAGGGAAATCAGACAATATTCGATCGACGATTCGAACTCCCATCTTGGATATGGCAAGCCGACTCATTCTTTTCATTTCTTCAGATGGGGACCCCAAAAGGTTTAAAAATACCTCATACAAACCGTGATTTCCTTCTTTGGTGGCGATACTTAGAAGTTTGGATCGAACGGATTCATCTTTTTCCCGTTTAATCCATTCGGCTATTATCAATGCACGTTCTTGCGCGTTGAAAAGAATCAATCCATCCAAGGCCGCTAGTCGAATCTCGGAATGCGAGTCTTTAAAAAAAACGTCAAAAAATTCTTTATCTTCAGCCAAAGGGGCTTTGTTCAAGCCCTTTACAATCGTTAGCCGAATGTTTGCTGATGGAGATTTCAACAAACGCCTTAATTGCTGCCTTGAAGGTTCTTCAGATAGGCGAGTCAACGCAATATGCGCACCAAGCGCAATTTCAATAACTCCATGGGATGCCAGGGATTTAAGTATGTTGTACTGAGCTTTGGAAGGGAAACGGGTAAAATATCCAATTGCTGCGGTCAAAAGTTCCGTTCCGGGGGTTTGATACAAAACCTCCCCCATGATTGCTGCTATTTTGGGTTCGTTCAAATTGGAAAGAATTGAAAACAACCTGCATCGCAAAGGTACAGGGAGTTCCGGGCCTGCAAGCATTAATACTTCATCCAAAACGGAACGGAGGTCAAAATGGGAAATGGCGCTTAGGGCTTTTTCCGAAAGAGCCTGATTTCCCCCGGTTACAAATCCTTTCAAATGTTTGAATGAGCTAGGGTTTGCGAGAATTCCGAGAACCTCTATTGTCTTTCCGACGATTTCCTCATCCGGAGAAGCCAACAGGTCAACGAGCAAATCGGAATGCTCTGAAAACCCCAAAACCCCGACCGCCCTGAGGGAATAAAGTTTTTGCCCCCGATCCCTGCTATTCAAGCCTTCAAGGATCACGCGGAAAAGACGGGAACTCTCCTCAGTCATTTTTACCCCTCACTTCAAAAATTATTCGTCGCCGTCTCCATCAAAATACTGAATTTTTGCGCCTAACGCATTAATTCTCTCGACAAAATTTTGGTAGCCCCTGTGAATATGGTGTACTTTACTTACCTCGGTACGCCCGTCCGCAACTAAACCTGCAATTACCATTGCGGCCCCTGCGCGCAAATCAGTCGCAACCAAAGGGGCGCCCTTAAGTTTTTCAACGCCTTTTATTACAACGGTTCTATCTCGAATACTTAGATTTGCCCCCATTCTTATCAATTCTCCGACATGCATAAAACGATTTTCAAAAACCGACTCGGTGATAATGGATGTGCCACCGGCTAAGCACATTGCGACCATAAATTGAGCCTGCATGTCCGTTGGAAAACCGGGAAAAGGAAGGGTTTTTAACTCGACCGGCAGGAGTCTTTTTTTTCCCGAAACGATGACTCTAGAATCTTGGAAATCAAGACAAGCTCCCATCTCCCGCAATTTTTCGATTACCGCTCCGCTATGGACCGGAATGCAGTTTTCGACTGAAATGGCGCCTTTTGAAAGGGCGCCTAGAACCATGAATGTCCCAGCTTCAATGCGGTCCGGAATAATTTTGTATTCAACCGAACCCAATTCATTCACTCCGTCAATACTAATGGTCGGAGTTCCCGCACCTTTAATTTTTCCCCCCATGGAATTTATGAAATCCGCTAAATCTTCAATTTCCGGTTCTCTTGCGGCATTTTCAATAATCGTAGTCCCTTCAGCTAAGGTCGCGGCCATCATCAGGTTTTCTGTCGCTCCCACCGAAGGAAAATCAAAGTGAACTTTTGTCCCAATTAATTTATCGGCTTTTGCGACGGCATACCCTGCGTCTAACCCTACCCTTGCCCCGAGGGCTTCAAAGCCTTTTAGGTGAATATTAACGGGCCTAACCCCTATTGCGCAACCCCCTGGAAGGGGAACTCGCGCACACTTCCGCCTTGCAAGCAACGGGCCCATTACGAAGAAACTAGCCCGCATGGTCTTTACCAGCTCATAAGGCGCTTCTTCATTTACCCCTGAAAATGAGCTTAATTTCCAATCACCGCAATCATTAATCTGAATTTTTATTCCAAGGGCTTCCAGAACTTTCGCCATGGTTTCAACGTCATTAAGCTTTGGAATATTTTTCAAGACAATCGGGCCCTGGCATAAAATCGAAGCTGCCATGATTGGAAGAGCGGAATTTTTTGCGCCGTTGATTCTTACGCTTCCTGATAAAGGAAAGCCGCCATCTATTACCATTCGCGACATGGATTACGCCTTTGACTCAATTAAGGAATTTGAATACAGGCTATTTTTCCTTCTTCCAGAATTTCTCTAGCCATGGAATCAGGGTAGTTGCCAAGGAAATAAACCTTTTCCATCCCGGCGTTAATTAGCATTTTCGCGCAAGTGATACAAGGTTGATGAGTACAATAAATCTCGCTTCCCTTTAATGAAACGCCAAAAGCTGCGGCTTGCAAAATTGCATTCTGCTCGGCATGAAGCCCTCGACACAATTCCTGTCGCTCACCTGATGGAATTCCTTTGGCATCTCGTAAACATCCTCCCGGGAGTTCGTGGCAATGGCGAAGCATGCTAGGAGCCCCGTTATAGCCTGTTGCTAGAATTCGGTTCTCTCTTACGATCACCGCCCCGACGTTGCGGCGCATGCAGGTTGAACGGCTTGCGATAAGCTCCGCGATCCTAATAAAATAGGTATCCCAACTCGGTCTTTCTTTGATCTTTTTTAGTTGTTTTGGCATGGTTACTTCGTTCCGTATAATCGATCGCCTGCGTCTCCAAGTCCGGGAAGAATGTATCCAATTTCATTCAATCGATCGTCAACCGCACAAGTATAAATATTAACATCGGGATGAGTCTCCTGCAAATGCTTTATTCCTTCCGGGCACGAAATAATACACAAAAAGCGAATTCTTTTCGCGGACTTCTCCTTCAAAATTTCTATGGCTTTGGCCACCGAACCTCCGGTTGCAAGCATGGGGTCAAGCACGAAAACATCCATATTGTGTATATAGGTAGGGAGTTTGCAATAGTATTGAACCGGCTGAAGGGTCTGGTGGTCGCGATAAAGCCCGATATGGCCTACCTTCGCCATGGGCATAAATTGAAGCATGGCATCCACCATTCCCAACCCCGCTCGCAATATTGGGACAAGCGCAATCAATTGCCCCGAAATCATATAGCTGGAAGTTTTCATGAGAGGAGTTTCGCAAAAGGTATCCTCAACGGGAATATCCCTTGTGGCTTCATATGCCACCAACATTGCAAGTTCCCGCATGAGTTCCCGAAAAATATGGACATCGGTAAATTTGGAGCGGAGGAACGTCAATTTGTGCTTTACAAGCGGGTGATCAATAACAGTAACATTGTTTACCATAACTTCCTCGCAATTCTAAAGAGCTTTCTTCTCCCGTTCAATTTTTCTTATTCGATCGCAATGGCGACCGCCTGAAAACTCGGTCGCCAAAAAAGTTTCCACAATATCAATGGCCATTTCTTCCCCGATAAGCCGCCCCCCCAACGCCAAC
>JACPTH010000140.1:6730-7249 GCA_016192885.1 bacterium
GCCGCCCCCCCAACGCCAACACGTTAGCGTCATTATGTTGTCTGGATAGTTTGGCTTCGAGAGAATTGTGGCAAAGAACCGCTCTAATACCTGGGTGGCGATTAGCGGCAATAGACATTCCAATCCCTGACCCACAGGTCAAAAGCCCAAATGAGCCATTCTCGGACTCCACCATTTCGGCGACCGCATGGGCGAAATCAGGATAGTCGCAAGATTTATCCTGGTCTGTCCCAAGATCTATTACCTCGTGACCTAGATTCTTAAGGTGGGAAAAAAGCCTCTTTTTTAAATTTAACCCCCCATGGTCGGAGCCAAAAAAAATTTTCAAGGGAAAAACCTACCTTTTTTTAAGTTGCATTATGATACACGCCATGAAACCCAGATTCAACATTAAAATAGAAACTTCAGCGGCAAGGAAAAAATTCCACCCACAAGCGTTTCACTGGTAAAAAGATTTTTACCACAAACCCCAACCGAAACATGTATAATTCTAAACATTTTAGAGGAAAGAATGAATAA
>JACPTH010000141.1 GCA_016192885.1 bacterium
AATATGATTCTTTTGGAAAAAAATTTGAAAGTGATTGAGCGAAACTTACCCAAAGCAGCATAAACAATGAAAATGAAGTGAAAAACCAATGATTCACTTTCTTATCCTGGACAAAATTGCAGAACTTGACAGACACAACTGCCAACTACAATGAGGCAGCGAATTGGAATGGCCGCCCTCCCGGCGGTGGCGGCCTCTTCACAACTGTGGGTTCGGCGGGATCATACAGCGCCTACGGTACTTGCGATCAGACCGGCAATGTCATGGAGTGGACGGAAACCGTCTTTCCGGGCAACGGTGGTCGGGTTAGATACGGCGGGCACTTCTACTCCCCGATTACTGACATCAACTACATTTTGTCTCGCTATGGGCAAGAGCTTACCTTCGCCCAAAGTGAGATGGGGTTCCGCGTAGCGCGGTGGTAATTTGAGCCGAATGAAAATCTCGGGGACAAAGAACGGCCCCGGTTTCAGAAAGGGCTTTGGGTGACAAGAAGGAAATACGGCAACCCGGAAATGGAAATACAACCGACATCTCATCTCCCGTTAAAATTCAGTAACCAGGGTGGGTTAGGCGCTGTTGACGTAACCCACCAACCGGAAGCTACCGAATTTTTGGGGGTTTGAACTTGGCATAAATTCGACCGTTTAAAATCTGGAGTGCGGTGGCATGACACCGCTCTGAAGGCGTGAAAAAAATAAAAGTTTGCGAGCCTGGTACAAAATTGGAATTAAATTCATGCGTGTTTGCGAGGGGACAGTTCATAATTTTCAAGTGGTAAAATCAGCTTAATCCTTTAGGTAACACATGAAAACGATCATTGGTCTTTCAAAATTCCTTCGATCTGGAACCTCAAATTCGGAAGATCGACTGAAATGACTTGCCAAATTATCTCAAGATCGAGGCCCAAATATTCATGAATTAGGACGTTTCTCATTCCGACAATTTTTTGCCATGGAATCTGAGTATTGTTTAAATGAAAACCTTCCGAAACCGATCTTCCAGCTTCACCAATAATTTCCAGGTGGTGAATCATCCAAATTTGGATAAGCTCATCATGGAGAAAAGCTTCCTTGCCTTTGCAAGAGTATCTTTCAATTTTTTCGATTGCTTCAATAATATCACGCAATCGCTCTAGATGGTCTCTCACAACGGGATTGCTTCATTCAACACACGATTTCGAAATCGGTTTCGCAAACCTCGTTGGGTTACAATATCAACTTTCATAAACCACCCAGGTCAAAAAGGCTTCGCCCCGCTTCCATATCCACCAGAATGTCGATATCGCTTTTATCATCAGATTCATTGCGTGCCACTGAACCAAAGATGCGGACGTTTTTTGCTCCGTGCTTTGCTGCAATGGCTAGAATTTCAAAACGCTTTTCATTTAATAATTCTTTCAAATCCATTTTTCTGTGATGCCTGTTTTAAAGTTGAGAAATCGCATATTTCTATTTTATCACGCAAAAAAACATATGCAAAAATCTAAAATCAAGAGCAACAACCTGATGCCGCTTGCCAGGGAATTCGAATCATACCTCAATAATTTATTCAAAAAAGTTTCGTGGTTCGACTGCGTTCGATTTTGCAACAATTTGAGCGCCAACCATAGTTTAACGGCTGGTATCTAAAACGAGCTAAAACCGCTTGGCGCGGCTAATTTCTTCCATGAAAGAATTCCGTAGGTAGGGATATCAAGTATGGGCCCATTTTCATCCCATATTTTTGGAAATTCGGTATCATACACTTTTTTTCGAATAGGGGGGTCGTAGGTCGTCCCGGCCCCCGTTACGTCATTAACCCGAAATGCGGTCTGCGAACCATAAAGCCGGTGAATGAAGTCAGGAACGACCCTCCCCATCTCCTCGAAATGCTTCGCCACATCCGGACCCGCGCAAAAAGTATCCTGCGGACTTCGCTTACCAAATGAAATGAACATTCCAACGGTGGAAAGTTCCGGGAAAAAAAGATAGTCGTTAGAACGGTCGGAGGACCCGAACTTCGCGATCTGGTCTGAGTACAACTTTTTTTGTCCCTCAACCTCGGTCAATTTTCCCCAAACTTTTTTTCCAAAATCCTCAGACCACGCTGCATCTACAAAAAATTTGACCGTCACCGTTTTGGTTGTGGTCGTGGTAGTAGTGGTAGTAGTGGTTCCATTAGAGTTTTTTTGGCTACTTGATGAAGAGGACGTTCGGACGTTAGGGTTTGCAGCGGTATCTTCCTGTATATGCGGATCTAAAAGAGGTTTGAAATCGGAATCATAGGTCGCTTGGGGAATCCTTAGGGAATCTGATTTAGTCAGATACTCCCTAAGGCTCTTTACAAGTTTATCCTTCGCCTTCGCCAAAGCTTCATTTTTCTTTTCGCTCTCATTACCGGAACTACCCGAGGATTGGCCGCTAGACGAATTTCCGGATGTGCTTGTAGTCGTCGTGGTAAATGAGTAATCCTCGGTCGCGGTCGCCTCGATTTTTTCATCCCCGCCGACGTTTAGAAAAGATGTTGAGGCTTTGGTTTCATCATTCATTAGTTCTTTTGCGATACGAAATTTCAAATAAGGGTAAAGCTCGTTCCCGAAGCATAATTTTATGTCGCCGTAGTCAAAAACTACTCTTTCATTGGCCATGATTCTGGCAACCTGATATTGAGTTCCAGGGGTCATTTTTTTGTAAGATCCTTGGTAGTTAAAATTCTCAGGTTTTTTCGGTTCACCGCTGTAGTCTTGCGGGAAGCAATATTTTTCAGCTTGGGACCCGCTTCCCTTCTGATTAAAATCGCCATCAACATAAATCCCTTTCGCCGAAACGACGGTGATTTTGGAACTCGGATTACCTCGAATTACAATATCTTTGTCGCTGTAAATGACTCCGCCCGATGGAATATTCGGAGGGTTACTTACCGGCCTAATGGCATCTCCAAAGTCAAGAACAACCATTTCGGTCATTCCCCCCGTGTAGTTTTTATGGCTTATCATTGGGCCATTCGTAACCCCTCCCGCGATATTTTTGAAATAATCCAAGGGTAAATACGCGGGGTTCATTATGGTTGGATTGTTTTTATCGCGCAAATAGTCCTTCAAGTCACTAGGAATCTCCGGGGAATTGTTAAGAAAACTTTCGGGATAACCGCCCTTTCCTTTTGTATATGGAACGTTGTTAGGCCCAATTGGGCCGTAGGGTCCGTCCCAGCTAATGGGTATTCGGTTGGTGCCTGCGGAGTCAATGCTTTTTTCGCCTCCATTAAGAATTTTGAATGCGATTGAAGTGAAAAAGAACAACCCGCCTTTTCCGCTCATGATTTTTTCAACATTTTCAAATCTCTGGTCGGTGCCTGAAAACCCTCCGCTAAAATTACTTCTTGTTACGCGCCCTACCTCTACGCCCAAATGACCGTAAAGATTTCCATCCGCAAAAACATTTGTACCTGTATTTGTTGTTTCACCGAAAACGACCGAAAGGACTTGCCCGTCGTATAAAAGGCATTCCTTGGCAGGGAAACGGCGGTTTACGACGCTTGAAATTTTTCGAAAAGTGGCTTTGCCAAAAGAATCGTACTTTCCGATGGATTCAATCAATAGAAAGGCTTTGCTTTCATCGACGTTTCGCGTAGAAGGATCGTCGGCATAGGGAATGCAGCCGCACCTTGCATGAAAAGAATATCCGCTTCCAAGAACCCCCGAAAAATCTCCTCCGTTGTTACTTACATGAATGCCATCAAAACTCTTGGCTTGATAATTTTTGGCGTTTCCCCAAGTTAGATTTGCGTTAACAACATGGGTTTCCAGAGAAAGATTCTGACCCAATTCGGCTAGAATAAGCGAAACCCCGGATTCAGCGGCGGATTCAGCTTTAAGGTTGTTCCATTCACGGATGGATGATTGAATTCTGTGTGAGGAGAAATTTCGCAACCCTCCCAAAATAAGCAATAGCACGATTCCAAAACCCAAGGCTAAAACTATTGAAGAACCCAGTCGATTTCTAAGTTTGTTCCAAGGGAAACTACCCAGAAAAATCCCCCCCTTCTCAATACTTGTCAGGCGCAGACCCGCGAATATGAGCGGATGTCAAAATCGTTGAGCGAAAAGTGCTCTTATCGATTAAGGACCCGTCTCCCTTTTTTTCTTTTCGGGAAATTTCCGCCGCGAAATAAACGTTTCGGGAACCGATTAATCCTTGGCTTCCTCCAATTCTAAAAAAAACGGCATAGTCTTTATTCGTGTTGATTTCGTAAATGAGTGGCTTGATTTTGGCGCTTGCCGGAACCTCATTATTCTGATTATCAAGTTCGACGAATTTTCGGACAAGCGCTTTGGTACTTCCGGTTCCCTTGAAAAAGTATTCAACCTGGTATTTTTTAAACATCTCTCTGAGAGTTGCCCCTAAAATCTGGCTGGGGGGAACAATCTGACACTTTATTAGCTTTAGTTTATTTTTGGGATTTTCGGTTTGAAGAATTCTTCCCTGAATTGCGCTGAATAATGCGGCGTCAACGGATTGATTTTGGGCCACATCTAAGAGAGGAGGTTCATGATCGGGAGCTACGTTATCGACAATGACATTTGCCTCGCGCACATCGCTAGAAAAGCGGTCTATTGCATTTTGAACTTCTTCGTTAACTTGATGACTCTGCATGATTTGGGCGGCTGATTTTTGACCGGAAATTGTTAACTTATAGACTGCTCCCACCACAAGAGCCAAAATAAATGCCCCGATGGAAACTTCAATCAAAGTAACTCCTCTAGGTATTACTTTCACTCGTGTCTCCCGATAACGGAAGCTAAGTCAAGGCTTAAATCGCGTCTCTGAGAGGTGTATTTTATTGAGAAGGTCAGTTTTTTCGCGGCTATCTTTCCCGGGGGATCCTTGGTTTTGATTTCTGAAAGATCGATGTTTTCAATTTTGAAATCAACTTCGTTGAATTTGAAAACCTTTCCCCGGTATTCATCCGCAAATTTGTCGAGTTTTTCAAAATTATACGTTCTGGCGGTTTCAAGTATTCTTTGCCCAAGAAATGCGGCTTGGGAGTGATCTCGAGTCCCGGTAACGGTTTTTGTTTCGCTCATTATGGCGGTAAGGGTGGGGAAAAAAATTACGGCCATTATTACTATTCCGACCATAATTTCGGCAAGCGAAAACGCGTTTCGATGAAAGTTCATTTCCATTCAAATCCATTATATCAGACGAACGAAGCGCGATCCTCGGAAAAATAACAGGGCAAACGTACACTTTTTTCAGGAGTGATCCAGCAATTCCCACTCTGCGTGCTGG
>JACPTH010000142.1 GCA_016192885.1 bacterium
ACATCGGTAACTATCTTCCGAACTCGGGGATAAGATGGGAATTTGGTCAAGCCCCAAACGGTCAAGCAAAATTCGATGCAACCGATTATACTGCCCAAATCTACATGGCCCTTCAGTTTCGGGCATAAAAAAAGCTATTTCTTCGCCGACTTTATTTTGTTTTTCTTTAAGGGTGTTTATTAAATCAAACATGTCCCCGGTTGTAACCGTACATGGAAAACATTCTTTCCCCGAGGTGGCGCTCTTCGCGAATTCCAGCCCTTCTTTCGTATAGGTCGGCATTACTTCCGCCTTATGACCAACCCCTTGAAACGCGGCTGCAAGGCACCGAGAACCTTCCGCCATTTTGGGTATGTAAAGGGTTCGCTCCGAAAGGGGAGTAGAGGTTTTTTTGGGGATAATATTAACGGATTTATCTATGACTTGTACATTTCTTTGGTTTTTTAACACGTCCAGGAAAGCCAAAAGTCGAGTCTCTACCCCTGCCCCTGCTGAATGTTCATCAAGTTCCAATTCCAAATAGGGGCGGTTCGTACGGGCCATTTCATGGTTGAAAAAATGAAGAATAAACGAATCCGGGCCACAGGCGAAACTGGTCAAATAAAGGCCAAACAATCTGTGGTCTTTATTTATCGCTTTTGCGGCCTTCAGAATCTTATCGCCAAAACCCCAATACATATTGGGGTAATCAGATTCTATTTCCTCCTCGTCGAGATCGAGGAATTCTTGAGGAATCGCAATAGCGCCAAGTCGGGAAAAGGTATAAAATAGGTTCAAATTCGTTCGAGAGTCATAAGCGCTATATGGGCGCCCCACAACGACTATTGCGCGTTTTTCCCCGAGGTTTTCCAAAGTCTTTTTTCCTATACGCTTCAACTCATGGTGAAAACTAATTAAAGCTTCCCAGGCTTTCGAATATGCCAAATCAAACCGTTTAGAATCAAAGGAAAGATTTAACCTGGCGAATTCCGATTTTATTTCTTTTTTTACTTTATCAGGGCCGTTATTAAAGTAAATCGCGGGCATGATAACTTTCTCGCGAACAAGCCCTAATGCTGCTTGAAGCATGTAAGTGTTTGCTTCAAGATAGGGACAGTAATAACCTTTTTGGTCTGATTATTTCAATTCCGCGATCTACGATTGAATTGCTGGTCTCAGGGGAAATTACGACATCAAACCCCATTTCTTCCAATAAATGAACCCAAAAGATCCCGATTTGGAAAAAATTCAAGGTTCGTGGAATGCCAATAGTCGGCTTTGAAGACGATTTTGGAAGAACTTCCCCTTCATTTAGAATTCGATACTTTCCTTCTATGGATTTAAAAAAAAGGTTCTGGCGAATGCGGCTAAAATCAGGAGTTCGTTTTGCGACTATTACCCTGGATTCATACATCCCACATTCCCCGCCATAAATTGCCTCATCCTCTCCGACTTTGTAGACTTGCAATTTGCATTGATTATGGCATTGAGGGTTCCTGCGGCAAATTTCCTCGGAATGAACGAATTTTTTTTCGACAACGTCCCAACCTTTAAACTTGGTTTTGATCTTCTCACCAACCGCTTCGCGACTTTTTATTTCATCCCGAGCGTGAAGTGCTGCCCCGATAGCTCCAATTACTTCCCTGTGCGGGAGAGTGATGACCGGTTTTCCTATGACCGCTTCAAATGCCGCTACCACAGATTTATTTAGGGAAGGGCCCCCTTGAAAGCTTATTACCTTCCCTATTTTTCCATCTTGTACAACTCTATTTAGATAGTTGTGAACTACTGCCCTTGAAAGACCAGCGAGAAGATCTTCTCGCTTAGCCCCCATTTGAAGAAATGACATTAAATCGGATTCCATGTAAACCGTACAGCGCTCCGCGAGTTTAAACGGAGTTTTTGAAGACATCGCCAAATTTTCGTATTCATTATTGATTTTTATCCCAAGTTTTTTTGCGGTTTCTTCCAGGAAACTCCCGGTTCCGGCCGCGCAAACCTTGTTCATTCGAAAGTCAGCAAGAAATCCGTCTTTTAAAAGGGTATACTTTGCGTCTTGGCCGCCCAATTCAAAAATTGTGTCCACCTCGGGTCTATAAAAGGTTGTACCTTTAGCATGGGCGGTAACCTCATTTACGACATCATCAGCTCCTACGAACAAATTTGCCACCTCACGGCCCGAACCCGTGGTACCGACCCCCAAAACGTCGATTCTTTTTCGGTCAATCCCGCTTTCGAGAAAGTGCTTTATCGCTTTCTTGATTGCTTCTACGGGTTGTCCTTCGGTGGGAATATACCTTTTGTAGTAGATTTCTCCCGAAGGAGAAATCAAAACCATTTTGGTCGTGGTTGAACCTATATCGAACCCCAGATAAACAGTGATTTTTTCTTTCGATGAAGGAAAACCCGTTGCCTCTTCCCGCTCCACGAAACTTCCCTTGGAACAAGCGAGCGGGGAGGTTGTTGAAGCGGAAAAAGCGCTTGAAGCCGAAAGATTTGCAATTTCGGATGAACTAACCGTTTTCCCCAAACCTGATTTTACCGCGGAAATAATTGCCCCTAGCGCCCCAACCACCGTGTGATGAGAAGGAACAACGACTTCCAACCCTAAAGTTTTCTCAAATGCCTTTTTTGCCAGCTCGTTCGAAGCATACCCTCCGACAAAAGCAATAGGGCCCCTGAGTTTTCGGTTGGTGATCAAGGTCGATTTAAAGTTCTTTGCTACGCCCTCATGTAAGCCTGCGATTATGTCTCCGATAGAAATTCCTTTGTTTTGGAGATGAATCATATCTGATTTGGTGAAAACCGTGCAACGACATGCGACATTTGCAGGGCGTGATGAAGATTTTCCATCAGCAATAAAGCGGGAAAGAATTTTTTCCATGCGAAGTTGAGGATCCGGAATATCTTTAAACTCCGGAAAATCAGAGTAAATTCGTTCGGCTTGCTGGTCAATGAAACTCCCTGTTCCGGCGGCGCACGCTTCATTAAGCTTGAAATCTTCAAGGACGAAGCCCTTCCCGTCGGGGGACACTATAAATAGAGCTGAATCATGCCCACCGATGGAAATAATGGCGTGGGAAGAGGGCATAAGTTCAAACAATCCGTAACTCAGGGCAAGGGTTTCAACTTCAAAAAAGGTTCCGAGTTCTTTTGCGATGGTTTCTCCATGGGTCCCCGTAAAAACGACTTTCTCAATGTTTTCCTTCCCAAATCGGCTTTCAACTTCAGCGAGAATTTTTGAACAGAGCGGGATAGTTTTGCCAAAATGGCGGCGATAAGTAGGTTCCCATACGATTTTGAAAGTTGAGCCTCGCTCCCCTTTGGTTGTTGTACAAACCAAAGAATTAATACTTACGGACCCGATGTCGAAACCAACGAGAATTTTTTCTACTGTCATAATTTTCTTGCTCTTATATTTTTAAGGAAAAGGGCTCCCCGAATTTTCTGCTTCTATGGTACACTCTAATGAAACCTGCGTCAAGAAACTGTACCTAATGCCAGTCATTCAACAAGAAAATTTTAATACTGATTTTTAGATTGTTAATGGGAAAATGGTAAGGTAATTTCAGACATTAAAACTTTCTTCCTTACCCTGAAAAGACGGGGAAATGGGGATGATAAAATTGGAAAATAAAAATAGGCTTCTGATTTCCTACGGTTTCGAACCCAAAGTGATGCTTCCCGAGCTTCTTAAAGAAGCGAATTTCCTTTCAGAGCTTCCCTCCAGCGGCCTGATTGTAATAAAGCCTAATCTTGTGCTTGCGAAGAATTCCTCATCGGGTGCAACGACCGATCCGCAGGTAGTCGCATCGATCATTAGTTTCTTAAAAATAAACGGGTTTCATGATATTGCGATCATGGAAAGCTCATGGCTGGGAGACTGCACGGACCGCGCCTTTAGAATCTGTGGGTACGAAGAGATTTCAAAAACATTAAATGTTCCCCTTGTCAATTTGAAGAAAGACCAGACAAAAAAAGTTGCTTCAGGTTCTTTTACTTTTAACATTTGTAAAAAAGTCCTTGATTCCGCATATCTTATCAACGTGCCGGTTTTGAAAGCTCATTGCCAGACTCGACTTACATGCGCCTTGAAAAATTTGAAGGGATGTATTCCCGATTCTGAAAAAAGGAGGTTTCATGATTTCGGCCTGCATGAACCTATCGCGCGGCTGAATTCCGCGATCAAAAGCCGCTTGATAGTTGTTGATGCGATTATCGGCGATCTTACCTTCGAGGAAGGTGGAACCCCGGTACAG
>JACPTH010000132.1 GCA_016192885.1 bacterium
AGATGAAAAAAACATCGAGCTTCAGGCATTGATGCGCAATATTATTAATTTGTTTGAGCAATACGTAAAGCTAAACAAAAAGATCCCGTTGGAAGTCATTATGGTTGCAAATAACGTCGAAGAACCGGGTCGGTTGGCCGACATTATTACCGCGCATCTGACTTTAAAGGTTGAGGAAAAACAGGAAATTCTTGAGGCGTTTGATCCCAAACAGCGCCTGGAAAAGATTGCCACTTTGCTTAATAGAGAACTTGAAATAATGATGGTGGAAAAGAAAATCCGCGGGCAAGTTAGAAAGCAAATGGAGCAAATTCAAAAAGAATACTACTTGCGCGAGCAAATGAAGGCTATCCAAAAAGAACTGGGCGAAGGCGATGAACGAGTCGAGGAAATTGAGGAACTAAAAAAGGCGATCATTAAAGCCAAAATGCCGGATGATGCGCGTGAAAAAGCCGAAAAAGAGCTCAACAAACTGAGCAAAATGCCCCCAGGATCGGCTGAGGCAACCGTTTCTCGGAATTACATAGATTGGCTTGTTTCGCTGCCGTGGTCAAAGCGCACGAAGGACAAACTTGAGATTCATAGAGCCGAAGAGGTTCTGGAAGAAGACCATTATGGTCTTAAAAAAGTTAAGGAGCGAATTCTTGAATTTCTTGCGGTTTGTAAACTGAAGAAAAAAATAAAAGGTCCGATTTTATGTCTCATAGGGCCTCCCGGAGTCGGGAAGACATCTTTAGGAAAATCAATCGCGCGTTCGATGAATCGAAAATTCGCGCGAATTTCTCTTGGAGGAATGCGTGACGAAGCTGAGATACGCGGGCACCGACGCACTTACGTGGGCGCATTACCTGGGCGAATAATTCAAGCATTAAGAGAAACCGGCTCAAATAACCCGGTTATCCTTCTCGATGAAATGTATTTCTTCCCGGATATACCGAAGAAGAAAAAGTCGAGATTGCAAAACGATATCTTCTTCCAAAGCAGAAGGAAGCCAATGGTATTGAAAACGCAAACGTGACCTTTGAGGATATGGCAATTCGGGGAATTATTAGACAATATACGCGCGAAGCGGGGGTTCGTAGTCTTGAACGTGAAATTGCTTCAATAGGCAGAAAAATTGCCCGCCAAATTGTCACCGAAATGAGTAAACCTGAATTTGCGAATAATGAAAAAGAAATCCTTTCAAAGCCTATTTTAGTTTCCGAGCAAAACTTGGACAAATTCCTTGGGGTTCCTACTTTCCACTTAAACAAAAAAGAGGAAAACAACGAAATAGGAGTTGTAATCGGACTAGCCTGGACCGAA